>PXSC01000041.1 GCA_003023535.1 Halobacteriales archaeon QS_9_70_65
CGGCGCGTCTGCTCGCGGTTCACCGAGACGATGATGTCCGAGAGCACGCCGAACATGAACAGCTGCGTCGACAGCAGGACCAGAAACGCCGACAGTAACGCGATGACCTCGTGGGAAACCCCGTTGGCGAGGAAGTCGTACGCCACGTACCCCGCGAGCCCGACCCCCAGGAGTGCGCCGACGCTGGCGACGAACCCGAAGTAGAACAGCGGGTTGTTGGTCTTCGTCAGCGCGTACAGCGTGAAGACGATCCGGCCGCCGTCGCGCAGGGGGTGAAGGTTCGTCTCGGAGCCGCCGGGTCGCCGCTCGTAGCGGACCGGAGCCACCTCGGTGGCGACGCCGTTGCGGACGCACTCGACGGCCAACTCGGTCTCGATGCCGAACCCCTCGGCGTCGAGCCGGAACCGCTCGAAGGACTCGCGGGTGAACGCCCGGTAGCCGGAGAGGATGTCCTGAAGATCCCGGCCGTGGACCGTCGCGAACAGCCGGTTGATGAAACGGTTGCCGACGCGGTTGAGCCGCGTCATCGCCCCCGGCTCCATGTCGGCGAAGCGGTCGCCGATGACGTGGTCGGCCCGGCCCTCGAACAGCGGCTCGAGCATCCGGTCGGCGTCGGTAGGCCGGTAGGTGCCGTCGCCGTCGGCCATCAGCACGTACTCCCGGTCGACGGTGGCGACGCCCTCCCGGACGGCCTGACCCTTGCCGGCGCCCGACTGCGTCATGACGCGGGCGCCGTGCTCGCGGGCGATCTCGCGGGTCCCGTCCGTCGAGTTGCCGTCGACGACCAGCACGTGCTCGAAGCCCGCGTCCCGGAAGTCCGCGACCACGTCGCCGATGGTTTCGGCCTCCTCGAGGGTCGGCAGCAGCACGCAGACGTCCGAGCGGTCGACCATCGGCGGGGAATCCGACGCCGAACGGAATAAAAGGTGAGCCTTCGCCGCCGGCCCCTTCGACGCGCAATGGAAAAGGCTTATCCGCGTTTTGACGGTTGTTCGACGCAATGAGCCAGCGGTGGGACAAACTCGAGGAGCGACTCGGCGAGTACGAGTCGGAACTCGACGCCGTCTATCGACTGTACCACATCCCCGTCCTCGCGGCGCTGATGACATTCATGCTGTGGGTCCGGGTGCGCCACTACGAGCGGATGATCGGCGAGAACGGCCAGCCGCTGTACCGCGGCAACGACCCTTACTACCACCGCCGGACGACCGACTACGTCATCCGGAACTACCCGTTCAACATGCCGTACGAGGTCTGGACCGGCTTCGACACCGGCACCGCTGTCGGGCAGTTCGGCACCATCTTCGACCAGGTCGTCGCGACGATCGCGCTGATCGTCGGCCTCGGGTCGCCGTCGGAGTCGACCGTCACGCTCGTCACCGTCCTGACGCCGCCCGTCGTCGCCGTTCTCTGCGTGCCGCCGATGTACGTCGTCGGCCGGCGGCTCGGCGGCCGCTTCGGCGGGCTCATCGCGGTCGTCCTGCTGGCGCTGACTCCCGGTCAGTTCCTCTCCCGGAGCGTCGCCGGCGTCTACGACCACCACATCGCGGAGGTGCTCGGGACGCTGCTGGCGCTGGCGGTCGGCATGCGGATGCTCACCGTCGCCCAGCGCGAGAAGCCCATCTACGAGTTCATCGAAACCCGCGAGGTGGACCTGCTGCGCCGACCCGTCGCGTGGGGCGCCGGCTTCGGTGCCGCCCTCGCGCTGACGATGCTCGTGTGGCCGCCGGCGATCTTTCTCGTCGGTATCTACGGCATCTTCCTGTTCGTCCACCTCTCCTTCGAGTTCGTCCGCGGGCACAGCCCCGACCACGTCGTCATTCCGTCGGTCGTCGCCATGCTGGTCGCCGCGGGTCTCCTGCTGCCCTTTCTGACGGCCGTCGGACTCACCACGACGTCGATATCGTTGCTGCAGCCGCTGCTCGCGCTGCTCGTCGCCGGCGGCGCGGCCTTCATGGCCGCCGTCGCGCGGCTGTGGGAGCGCCGAGAGCTGTCCAGACTCGGCTACCCGGCCGGCGTCGGCGCCACCGGGCTCGTCGCGGCCGGCGTCCTCGCGGTCGTCGCCCCGGAGACGTTCGACTTCCTGCTGGGCCAGGTCGAGCGGGTCGCCGGCCTCGGCTCGACCGACACCGCCGCGACCGTCGGGGAGGCGCAGGCGCCGAACGCTCCGCTGGATTTCTTCTTCCGCAACTACGGGCTGGCCATCTACACGGCCGCCGTCGGCGTGCTCGCCATCCTGGTCCGGGCACTGTTCGCCGACCGGCCCCGCGCGGAGCAGCTCCTCGTCGCCGTCTTCACCGCGGCGCTGGTGCTGTTCACGCTGACGCAGATTCGGTTCGACTACTACCTCGTCGTCGGCGTCGCCGCGGCGAACGCCTACCTCGTCGGCCGGATACTCGGGTTCATCGACCTCGAGTCGGTGCGGACGGACGCCACGAACCTCCAGCCGTTCCAGGTGTTCGTCGTCGCCGCCGTGCTGTTCGTCGTCGCCGGGCCGCTCGTGGCGACGGCCGCACCGGTGGCGTCGGCCGACAGGGCGGCGAGCCCCGGCGAGTACCAGGACTGGCAGGGAAGTCTCGAGTGGCTCTCCGAGGAGACGCCGGCGGTCGGCGGCTACGGCGGGGCCGACAACGCCGACGACATCGAGTACCTCGGCACGTACCAGCGGACGGACGACTTCGAGTACGGACCCGGTATGTACGGCGTGATGTCGTGGTGGGACTACGGCCACTACATCACCTACGGCGGCGAGCGGGTTCCGGTGGCGAACCCGTTCCAGCAGAACGCCGGAGAGGCGGCCGACTTCCTGCTGGCCGGCAACGAGTCGGAGTCGATCGAGGCCCTGGAGGCCGACAGCGGCGAGGGGTCGGGAACCCGGTACGTCATGATCGACTACAAGCTCGGCTACGCGGGCACGACGAAGTACAACGCCCCGGTGGTGTTCGAGTCCCGGCACGGTCTCGACCGGAGCGACGTCGGCATCTCGATCATCAGCAACCGAAGGGTTCTACGGGTCGCCGTCCACACCCAGCGGGCCTACGAGAGCATGCGGGTCCGGCTCTACCAGTTCCACGGCAGCGCCCGCGAGCCAGCCAGTTTCGTCGTCAACTTCAACGAACTCTACCGCGAGCAGGGCTACGGGACGCTGCCGTCGCAGAACGAGCCCGTCATCGAACGCGACTACAACACGTCGGAGGAGGCCAGACAGGCCGCCGCGAGCGACCCGACGAAGGTTCACGGCGGGCTCTTCGGGCGGCCGTCGGAGCGTGTCGAGGCGCTGGAACAGTTCCGGCTCGTCCACGCCAGCGAGCCGTCGTCCTCCGACAGCACGCTCGACAACCCGCCCATCTTCGAGGCGCAGGAGAATCGGGAGGGTCCGGCGGTCCCCTACGTGAAGACCTTCGAGCGCGTCGAGGGCGCGACCATCGAGGGCACCGGCCCGGCCAACACGGAGGTCCGGGCGGACGTCGTCATGGAGATTCCGACGACCGGGCAGACGTTCACCTACCGGCAGTTCGCCGAAACCGACGAGCAGGGCAACTTCGAGATGACCGTCCCGTACTCGACGACCGGCTACGACGAGTACGGCACCGAGGCCGGCTACACGAACGTCAGCGTCCGGCAGGTCGTCGGCGAAAACGATACCGCATCGGGGGTCGAACTCGAGACGCCCGCGGAGCCGGCGAACGGCGGAGGCGACGGGACCGGCGAGTCGGGCGGTGGCGGATCCGACGGTTCGAGCGGTGACGGCTCGGAACGGCGTGACCTCCGGGCGCCCTGAATGGCCGACGCCGACGCCGACACCAGCGCCGGTGCCGGCGCCCGCGCGTGGCTCGTCGTCTACCTCAAGGGCGCCTGCATGGGCGCGGCCGACACGGTTCCGGGCGTCTCCGGCGGCACCATCGCGGTCATCGTCGGCGTCTACGAGCGGCTCATCGCCGCGCTCACGTCGATCGACCCGCGGTCGGTCCGCCACGTCGCCTCGCTGCACACCGCCGCGGGCCGCGCCACGCTGGCGGAGGACCTGCTCCAAATGGACGTGCCGTTCCTGCTCGCCCTGGGCGCGGGCGTACTGTCGGCCGCCGCCACGATCGCGTCGGCGATGAGCGTCGCCGTCGAGCGGTATCCCGCGCCGACGAACGCGTTCTTCTTCGGGCTCATCGCGGCGTCGGCGGTCGTTCTCTCCCGCTCCGTGGACGTCGCGACGCCGCGGCGGGCGGCCGTCGCCGCCGTCGGGGTCGTCTTCGCGTTTCTCGTGACCGACCCCTCGATTTCCGGCGGCGGCGACGGCACGACGCCGCCGGTGCTGTTCGTCGCCGGGGCGATCGCCATCTCCGCGATGGTCCTGCCGGGAGTCTCCGGCGCCTTCCTGCTCTACGTGATGGGACAGTACGAGGCCGCGACCCGCATCCCTCGAGACGTCGCGGGCGGCGTAGTGGCCGCCCTCGGCGGCGACGTCGGACCGCTGTTGGCGGCGCTCGTCCCGTTCGTCTCCTTCGTCGGCGGCGCCCTCGCGGGTCTGTTCTCGGTGGCCTACGTGGTCCGGGCAGCCCTCGAACGCCACCGCGAGGCGACGCTCGTCTTTCTCGTCAGCCTCATGATCGGGGCGCTCAGACTACCCGTCCACGAGGTCCGCACGAACGTCGAGGGGCCGCCGGCGGAGGTGGCGGCCGTCGCGGCCGTCCCCGTCGTCGTCGGCGCGGGACTCGTCTTCGCGCTGGACCGCCACACCGACGACCTGGAGTACTGATCATGGCCGACAGCCCGACGCTGACGACGCTCACCCTGTTCGCGGCCGTCTTCGGACTGCAGTCGTTCGGCGGGCTGGTCGGCGTCCCGCCGGCAGCGTTCGTCCTCGCGTGGCCGCTGGCCGAGTACCCGTCGGCGGTGGTGCTGAGCGTCTACGCCCACGGGAGCCTCGGCCACCTGATCGCCAACACGCTCGCGCTGGCGGTCGTCGGACCGCTCGTCGCCTACGTGACGACGCCGCTGCGGTTCCACGCGTTCTTCGTCGTTTCCGGCGCCGTCGCGGGGCTGGCGCAGGTGCTCGTGACGGTCCCGTTCGGGCCGACGGGCGTCCTCGGCGGCAGCGGCGCCATCTTCGCGCTGTTCGGCTACCTGCTGGTCGGCAACCGGGCCTCGAACCGGGCGCTGTCGTGGCTGCCGGTCGGCGCCCGCGGGTCGCTGCTGCTGTTCGCCGTTCTCGCTGGGGTGACGACGCTGGCGACCGCTGCTCCCGGGGTCGCGCTCGTAGCGCACTTCGCCGGCTTCCTCGTCGGTGCCGCCGCCGGCCGCGGCCGCCTGCTCCACGTCGACGCCCCGGCGGCCTGAACGGCGAGATGACACGACAGGGCACGGCGCAACACCGAAGGTCCGGCGGAACCCAGCCCGGCACATGTACGAGGCCGTCCACGCGTATCCCGGCGGCGAGGCGACGGTCGCCCGGTTGGCACGGACGGCCGCCGACCGCGGCTACGAGGGGGTGGCCGTCCGCAACCACGGCGACGCTCAGCCGGAGTACGACGCCGGGGCGGTCGCCGACGCCTCCGACGTCGACGTCGTCCGGGGCATCGAGATCCGGACCGACGACGCCGGCCGGGCCAGCGGGCTCGTCGGCAACTACCGCTCGAAGCGGGAACTCGTCTGCGTCCACGGCGGCCCGCTGAACCGCTTCGCGGTCGAGCAGCCGAAGGTGGACGTCCTCGCACACCCGATGCGGGACGGCGACGTCAACCACGTCCTCGCGAGGGCCGCCGCCGACAACGGCGTCCACCTGGAGTTCAACCTCGGGCGCGTCCTCCGGCGCGACGGCGGCGCCCGGGTCCGGGCGGTCGAGGGGCTCCGGAAGCTGCGCGAACTCGTCGAGCAGTACGACGCGCCGTTCGTCGTCTCGGCGGACCCCCGCTCGCACCTCGAGCTCCGGGCGCCGCGGGAGCTGTGCGCCGTCGGCGAGGCCGTCGGCCTCGACCGCGAGACCGTCGAGGCCGGGCTGGCGCGGTGGGGCGAACTCGCCGCCCGCAACCGACGGCGCCGCTCCGAGACGTTCATGGAGCCCGGCGTGTGTATCGACGACCACGAGCATGAAGAGGAGTCATGAGGAACACGCCGCCCGCTTCGACGAGAAGGCCGCCGACTACGACGACGACGCGACCCCGGAGTACCGCGCCTGCGTCTCGCTCGTCGTCGACCACGCCGACCCCGACCCGGACGACGTCGTCGTCGACCTTGGCTGCGGGACTGGCGCGGTCGGGCTCCGGCTGGCGACCGACGCCGACCGGGTCGTCGGTCGCGACATCAGCGAGGGAATGATGGAACGGGCCCGCCGGAAGGCCGCCGAACGCGGTCTCGACGACGTCACGGTCGGGGAGGGAAGCTTCCGGGAGCCGAACTACGACGGCCCGGCGGACGTCGTCGTCTCGAACTTCGCGATGCACCACCTCGCCGACGAGGAAAAGCGGGCTGCGATCGACGTCGTCGCCGGGATGGAGCCGCGGCGGTTCGTTCTCGGGGACGTGATGTTCTTCGGCGAGCCGGACCCCGAGGCGCCGTTCTACAGCCCCGCGGTCGACGACCCGGCGACGGTCGGAGTGCTCGCCGACGCGCGGCGTTCTCGTCGCCGAGCGGGCGGCGTGAGGCTCCCGGTCAGAACAGGTGATACAGCATCGCGTAAATGACCACGCCCATCGAAAAGGAGACGAGCCACAGGCTCGCGGCGACGCGGCCGGCCGTCCGGTGGCGCGTCCCGTAGATCTCCGCGACCGGGCGGGTACTCGCGACCAGCAGCGCGTAGAAGACGAACGGGACGCAGACGACCGCCAGGCCGATGTGGACGAACAGAACGGGCAGATGACATCCTCCCCGGCGTTCACGCCGGGGTTTCCTCGCGCTCGGGGTCGGGGTCGGGCCGGTCCCGACGCCGACGGAGGCAAGATTCCGCCGCGTGGGCGTACTCCGGTTCGTGCTCGGTACTTCGGCCCCTCGCAGGGTGTGGCGTGTTGCACGTCCCGGCAGGGACGCGGTATCCGCTCGCACAGCGCCCGAAACTGCATCGGACGACCGTCCACGGTTCGAGCGCGGACGGACACGGGCCGTGCCATCGGCCTGCCTGCCCTTTCTGTGGTTCGAGAGACGGAGTCTCTCGTCATCACGAAAGACGCCTCGCGTCTTTCGAACGAAGGACCCCAGTGTTTCCGGATTGATTTCCGACGATTGAGTTACCGCCGCGTACGACCCCGAACGGCCTAAATCCTGCGCTTGCGCCACCAAGCGCACGCGATTCACGCCCGCCGTAGACGGCGGGACTCTCTCGCTGTTTGAAGATAGACGTACGTCCGGACGACGGCCGGGCCGGTGAACTCCGTCGGGCCGAGGACGGCAACGCGGTAGAGATACAGCACCAGAAACAGCGCGAACAGTCCGAAGCTGGTCGTCATCAGCGCCCGATGCCGCCGGACGTCGCCGCGTCCGATGGCGCGGACGCCGGCGGTGATGGTGCCGACGGCCGCGAGGCTGACGACGGCGTTGACGGGCGGGACGGCAGCGAGCAACCCTGCGTGGCTCGGCAGCGCCTCCACGGGCAGCCGCTGGAAGGCGGCGCCGAACACCAGCGCCAGCGACGCGACCGTCAGCAGCGCGGTCAGCGCCGGAACGTGCTCCTTCGCCCACGTCCGCGTTTCCGTGCCGACGTCTACGACTCGGCGGTAGACAAGTGTTGATTATTCAACGTCAAAACCGCCGGAACGTCCAGTATCCTCGGTTCGTGCTAACGTTTAACAGTTTCGCGCCCGGATTGGATGACATGCGAGGGACGGAACCTGACGGCGCCACGCTCTACGAGTGCGTCGACTGCGGCGACCGGCAGAAGGATCCCGAGGGCCGGCTCTGCGCCTGCGGCGGCTACCTCCAGAACATCGGCATCGAGCGGTCGCTGTAGGGAGCCGTCGCCACGACAGAGCTTCGTGTCGGATGCCCGGCCATAGATGACGGTCTATCGACCCCGACACCACGGATACTACCGTCCGCACCGGACCGGCGACTCACACTCCTCAATACGGGATTCGTCGGCGGTCAGAGCTATACTCGGCAGAAAGACTTTTTTTTAGCGGTAAGGTGTTACACATCATGACGCGGCAGTTGTCGCGGCGAGACACACTCCGTCTCGCAGGTGCGGGGTTGAGCGTCGGAGTCGCTGGCTGTTCGGCCGACGCTCTCCAGGGTGAGGAGTCCTCGGAGCTCATGATCAAGATTTGGAACTACGATACGACGGCGAGCCACGACGTGTATTTGGAACTATTCCGGAGCGAGGCAGGTGAGGTCGAGACGGGCCGGCAGCTGAAAGAGTGGTTCACGCTGACGCGGGCGAGCGACACCGACTCCGACGAGGGCGCTGAGGACAAGAGCAGCAGGGAGTTCCGTGTCGAGAGCCAACCCTACCGGGTACGTGTCCGTGTCGGGGCACCGTCGGCGAGGGACGCCGAGTATTCGCACTACCACTTTCGTCCGTGTGTCGCCGACACGCCGAACATCCTCGAGCGGATTCACGTGCTACTGGTCAAAGAAAACGAAGACGCCGGGCCGGAAATACGGTGGAATCAGCCCTGCTAACCACGGGAGCGGCGGCAATTGGTGGCTCCAGCGGTCAGACGGAGCAGATCCGACTCGTTCGGGCGCTTCGATGGCATCCGAGCGGGCGAAGGTGGTCTTCGCCCATTCTTGCGGACTCGACAGTCCTGCTACTCCCGAGCGTACTCTCGGCAGGACATGCGTGGGACCGGATTTGAACCAAATCTAGACGTGCTCGTTCACTACGTTCGCTACGCGCGACCGGCAGGGCTCAAATCCGGTCTGACTCCCTCACTCCAGCCGACTCGCTTCGCTCGTCGGCGTCCGTTCAGTGCGTGGGACCGGATTTGAACCGGAGGAAGACGGTCGCTCACTTCGTTCGCGCTGCGTCTTCCGGGGTACAAATCCGGTCGGCAGTCCTGCCGCTCGCGAACGTGCTCGCGGCAGGACGTGCGTGGGACCGGATTTGAACCGGCGGACCTCTACAGGACAGCGCCCTCAACGCTGCGCCGTTGGCCTAGCTTGGCTACCCACGCGCAGTAANAACCTCGAGGTGACGATGGGAGACTCAATCGAAGACAGAGACGGAGGCGCCTACCAGCGGTACTGCCCGCAGTGCAACGAGAAGACCGAACCGGCGTTCCGACGCAGTTCCGCCGACACGTACCACGACGACGACGTGTCGGCGGTCATCTGCCGGACCTGCGGCCACCAGCTCGGTCATTGCACCTGGTGGCCGGACGAGGAGGACTGACGCGGCGGCCGACGGTCGGCGGTCGGCGGCCGGCGGCCGGCGACCGACGTCCGCAGTGCCGCTCCCGCTCCCGCCCCGCTCTCGCGGCCGAACTGCGGCGGAGCGCGGGGTTGAAATACGTACCGGCAGTACGGTACGTCATGGCGAAGTACTCGACCGGCGGCGTCGGGGGTGACGCCAGCGACATCTGCGAGCTCTGCGGCGCCGATGGCCGCAGCCTCAAGACCGCGACGGTCGCCGGCGCGGAGCTAGAGGTTTGCGGGGAGTGTGCCGTACACGGCGAGAACGACGGCGGTGCCGGCGCCGGCGGGGACGGCGACCGCGAACAGGAACGCCGGCGGAATGCCGCCCGCAACGCCGCCCGGATGGACGACGCCCGCAGCGTCGATACCGACTTCGAGGAGGGGACCGACTACGAGGACGACCCGCTGCCCTACCTCGCGGCCGGCTACGGCGAGACGGTGGCGGCCGCCCGACAGGAGGTCGGCCTCCAACTCGACGAACTCGCCGCCGAGTTGAGCGTCGCCGAGGACGACCTCGTCGCCGTCGAGCAGGGCCGGGCCGCCCGCGCGAACGTCGGCGGGTCGGTCATCGAGGCGCTGGAAGAGCGGCTCGACGTCGACCTCGCCGAGGAGTAGCGCCGGCCTTTTCTCGTCGTCGTCCGTCGAGCCGAACATGGTAGGCTCTCTGGCACCCGACGACCCCGAGACGCTGGCCTTCGAGGCGACCGTCGAGCGCGGCGGCAGCGAGGTCGTCCTCTCGGAGACGTACTTCTACCCGGAAGGCGGCGGCCAGCCACCCGACCGCGGCACCGTCGGCGGCCGCCCCGTCCGCGACGTGCAGACGCGGGACGGCGCGGTCGTCCACGTCCTCGGCGGCGAGCTCGAAGCCGGCCGGACCGTCGAGGCCGCCGTCGACCCGGCGTTCCGGCGCTACTGCCGGCGGGCCCACACCGCCAGCCACGCGCTGTACGGCGCCGGCCGCCGGCTCTTCGACGACATCGGCTACGGCGGCTTCGGGATCGCCGCCGCGCGACCGGAGCGGCGGGCGGACGGCACCCCCACGGCCGACGAGGAGAAGGTCCGCGTCGACTTCACCACCTCGACGACCATCGACGACGCGACGCTGGCCGACCTCGAGCGACGAGTCAACCGCTGCGTCTGGGAGGGCCGCGAGGTGACCTGGGAGCGGCTCCCCCGCGAGGAGGCCCTCGGCCGCGACGACGTCGCGTTCAACGCCAAAACGGAGGAGGGTGTCGGCGGCGACACGGTCCGCGTCGTCGAGATCGAAGGCTGGGACGCGGCGGCCTGCGGCGGCACCCACGTCCGCGACACCCGGGAGATCGGCCCGGTGACGGTGCTGGGCCGGTCGAACCCCGGCGAGGGGCTGACGCGCGTGGAGTTCGCGGTCGGCCCGGCCGGCGTCGACCGCCGGAGCGACGAGAAGGCCGCCGCCCTCGAGGCCGCGGCGGCGCTGGGGACGAACGTCGACTCGCTGCCCGAAGAGGTCGAGCGGCTCCGAGCAGAGCGGGCCGAGTTGGAGGCCGACCGCGACGAGCTGCGGGAGCGGCTGCTCGAGGCCGAAGTCGCCGAGATCACGGCCGACGCCTTCGAGCGGGATGGCACCCGATGGGCGGCCGGCGTCGTCGACGCCGACGCCAACGCCCTCGCCGAGGCGGTCCGCGAACGGCCCGACGGCGTCGACGTGCTCATGCTGGTGTCGCCGGCCGGACGGCTGGCGGTCGGCACCGACGGCGACCCCGAAGCCGGCGCCGTGGTCGGAGAACTCACCGACGCCTTCGGCGGAGGCGGCGGCGGGTCGCCGACGGTCGCCCAGGCCGGCGGGCTCGACGCCGACGGCGAGACCGTCGTCGCCTTCCTCCGGGACGGGAACGGCGGCGACGAGGGCGACGGCGACGGCGGCGCCTGACGAGCGGACGACTTTTGCCGCTCGCGGTCGACGGCCACGCATGGATCCGACGCCGGAGCAGGAGGCCATCCGCGAGACAGTCCGGGAGTTCGCCGTCGAGGAGGTCCGTCCGACGGCCCGCGAGGCCGACGAGATGGAGTCCTTCCCCGAGGACGTCTGGGACGGGCTGGCCGACATCGGCCTGACCGCGATGACCGTCCCCGAGGAGTACGGCGGTCTCGACGTCGACGGGACGACCTACGCCGTCTGCAACGAGGAGCTCGCCTACGGCCAGCTATCGGTGGCGACGGCGCTGTCGGTGCACTGTCTGGCGACTTCCTGTATCGCGGAGTTCGGCGACGACGACCAGAAGGAGCGGTGGCTGCCGGAGATGGCCGACGGCCGGCCCGTCGGCGCGTTCGCGCTGTCGGAACCCGACGCCGGCTCCAACCCCGCCGAGATGTCGACCGAGGCCCGCCGCGAGGGCGACGAGTACGTCATCGACGGGACGAAACAGTGGATCACGAACGGAATCCGAAGCGGCGTCGTCGTCCTCTTCGCCAAGACCGACCCCGACGACCCCGGGACGGTGACGCAGTTCGTCGTCCCGAAGGACGCCGACGGCCTCGAGGTCGGCAAGGCGCTGTCGATTCTCACCGGTGGCCGGGTCGGCATCGCGGCCCAGGCGGTCGGGCTGGCGCAGTCGGCGCTGGACGCGGCGGTCGACTACGCCGACGACCGCGAGCAGTTCGGCGGCGCCGTCTCCGACATCCAGGCGATCAGACAGAAGCTCGCGGAGATGTACACGAAGACCCAGGCGGGCCGAACGCTCACCTACGACGCCGCCCGCCGACTCGACGAGGGACGGCCGCCGTCGATGGCCGCCAGCACCGCGAAGTACTTCGCCAGCGAGGCCGTCATGGACGTGACCAACGAGGCCGTCCAGATCCACGGCGGCTACGGCTACACGACGGACTTCCCCGTCGAGCGGCTCTACCGGGACGCCAAGATCACGACCATCTACGAGGGGACGAGCCAGATCCAGAAGAAGGTCATCGCCCGTGAGCTGCTCGACTGACCGCGTGCATCGATGGTAGACGACCACGGGACGCTCGTCTTCGACCTCGACGGGACGCTCGTCCGGCTGGCGGTCGACTGGGACGAGGCTGCCGAGGCCGCCGCCGCGGCGCTGGAGAGCCGCGGCGTGTCGCCGTCGGGCGACCTGTGGACGATGCTGGAGACGGCCGACCGGACGGGCCACCGCGAGGCCGTCGAGGCCGTCCTCGCCGACCGCGAGCGCGATGGCGCCCGCGACTCCGAACGGCTGCCGGCCGCCGATACAGTTCCCGGGGGCGGGGGCGCGGACACGGACGTGAACACAGACGTCGGAGTCTGCTCGCTGAACTGCGAGGCGGCCTGTCGGGTCGCCCTCGAGGTCCACGACATCGGCGGCGTCGACGCGGTGGTCGGCCGCGACACCGTCGAGACGGAGAAGCCGGACCCCGAGCCGCTGTTGGAGACGGTCCGGCGGCTCGGCGGCGACCCCGCGGAGACGCTGTTCGTCGGCGACAGCGAGCGCGACGAGGTGACCGCCGAGCGGGCCGGGACCGACTACGTCTACGTCTCCGAGTGGCTGCGGGCGTAGGCGTAGACGCCGACGCCGAGGCAGAACCACACCGGCGCGCCGACCCGGACGGCGAACTCCGCCCGCCCGGTCCAGGTCGGCAGCGATACCAGCGTCGACAGGACCGCGACGACCGGCGCGCCGACGACGACGGTGAGGACGAACGTCGTCTGCAGTACCCACCCGTAGTCGACGCCCTCGGGGTCGGTGGACTCGACGCGCTCCGGCATACCACCGCGTCGGGCGCTCGCCGGGTAAGCGGTTACGGTTCGGCGCCCGGCGGCTCATCGCGTCGTTTCAAAGCTGGCCGTTCCGACCGGCCCGCCCTCGCGGCGGTATTCAAATAGGCACCGACCGACGAGCCAGTTTCTGCTGGCGACGAAGCCGAATCCTGGCGGACTGAACGGGCGAGGCGCTCTCGACGACCCCCGGCGTTCGCGGCGCTGTGCGCCGCGAACTCGGGAGAGCGACGCTCTCCCGGTGACGCAGGCAGCGAGGGAGCCGCAGGCTCCCTCGGGCAGTCGGCGCCGTGCGCCGACGACGGAGAGGGATCGAAGATCCCTCAGGCAGTCGGGCGTCGCCCGACGACCGCGAGGGACCGGAGGTCCCTCGGCCCGCTCGCGCGGCAACGCCGCGCGAGGACACTGCAGGCCGCACCGCGGCCGAAGCGCACAGCGAGTCGCGGGCAGCGAGGCGACTCCGTCGCCTCGGGCCGTGCGAGCGGGCCTTCGGCCCGCGAGCAGAAGTCGAAAGCGCCGAGAGCTTTCTTCGGCTTTCTCTTCCCTCGGTCTATTATTGAACACTGCCGCCCTCGCGGAGTGACAGCGTTTAATCCGCGGCGCCACCGACGCCGAGGCATGCGCGCAAGGGACATCCGCGCGAGGGCCGGCGAGGAGACGCTCACGATGCTGACGGCCTACGACGCGCCGACGGCGCGGCTGGTCGACGAAGCCGGCGTCGACATGACGCTCGTCGGCGACTCCGTCGGCAACACCCGGCTCGGCTACGAGTCGACGCTGCCGGTCACCGTCGACGAGACGTCGCGCGGGCGACCGACGACGCCCTCGTCATCGCCGACATGCCCTTTCTCTCGTACGGTGCCGACGAGGGCGACGCCGTCGAGAACTGCGGCCGGATGCTGAAAGAGGCCGACGCCGACGCCGTCAAACTGGAGTCCGGCCCCCACACCGTCGACCTCACCGACCGGCTGACCGACCTCGGAATCCCGGTCCAGGCCCATCTCGGGTTGACCCCCCAGCGGGAGAACGAGACCGGGCTGTTCCGGCAGGGCACCGACGCCGAGTCGGCCCGCGAAATCGTCGACCTCGCCGAGCGACACGAGACCGCCGGCGCCTTCTCGCTCGTCCTCGAGCACGTCCCCGCCAACCTCGCGGCGACGGTCACCGAGGCCATCGACATCCCGACGATCGGTATCGGCGCCGGCCCCGACTGCGACGGTCAGGTGCTCGTCGTCGACGAGGTGATCGGCCTCTCGGCGGGGACCTTCGGCGACGTCCGCGGGGAGATGGCCGACGCGATCGAGGGCTACGTCGATGCCGTCGACGGCGGCGAGTTCCCCGCCGAGGAGCACAGCCACTACGAGAACGACATCGACGACGTGTACTGAGTTGCAATGAGGTAGCGTCCGGCGTGTGCGCTGTCGGGGTCACCGGCGACCCCGGGTGGTTCACGCAGGGGCCACGTCGGTGTCGTCCGCACCGTCGAGCGTCAGCCGGATGTCGATTTCGACGTGGTCGTACCAGACCGTCGGTCTCTTCGCCCGTCCGCCGTCTTCGAGTTCGACGAGGCCGATCTCCTCGAGCCGGGTCAACGCCGTCGAGACGTTCTTGATGTCGCGGTCGACGAGCCGGGCGAGTTCTCGAACGCTTTCGGGCTCCTCGGTGGCGGTCATCCGGATGAGCTCGATGTTCTTCGCACGCAGCACTCGTTCGAGGGTTTCCTCATCGGGGAGGCTGAGGACGTACTCGCTTCCATCGGCCTCGTCAGCTTCGAGTTGCCGGATGTCCTCGAGGGCCGACTCGAAGAACTCCGTCGTCGGTTCGACCGTGATATGCAGCGTGTTCGTGGTCATGGGTCAGGGTGAAACGTGATCGGGGAGTTCGCGAACGAATCGTCGGAGCAGGGCCCCGGTTCCGGGAAAGTCGATCTCCTCCAGTTCCGAGCCGCTATGTCGTTCGTGGACGCCGTGATGGTTGTCGTACCTGAGAATCGGAACGTCGCCGTCTTTCCGACCGTAGTGGAACGCATATTTGATTCCCTCGGGGAAGGTCTTGGACTCCGGGACTCGGAGCACGCGAATTCGGACGACCTCGTCGCCGAAATCGCGGCGCCGATCGCGAACGACCTCGACATCGCCGTCTGCCATCCCTGACTGATGGTAGTTGCGCCATCAAAATAAGTCTGCTGGTCGATACACCATCGATATCTATCGGCCAGGATACCCGTTCCGGCAGGGCACGACGCCGAATCCGCCCGCCGAACCGTCAAGCGCTTCGAACAATACGAGGACGCCGTTGCCTTCTTACTCGTTCTTGAACATGTCCCCGCCAACTTGGCCGAGACCGTGATTGAGGCCATCGACATCCCGACGATCGGTATCGGCGCCGGCCCCGACTGCGACGGTCAGGTGCTCGTCGTCGACGAGGTGATCGGCCTCTCGGCGGGGACCTCGATGCCGTCGACGGCGGCGAGTTCCCCGCCGAGGAGCACAGCCACTACGAGGCGGACGTCGAGGACGTGTACTAGCGCGGGGGGACGAACCGGTCCGACGGCGCGCTACGCTCGACTCCCGGTGGGACGGAGGGGCGTGTGGTGACTACACCGTGCGACGCAGAGCCCTCCGTGCGGCCGTCGCTATCGCCCCCCTCAGGGGTGTAGCTGGAGCCGGTCCGACGGACCACCCGACCCCGGGAAGTCGACTGACGAAGACCGCGACCCGGCTTCGAGCAGGTCGGCTACAGATGGTCGGCGTCGATCTCCATGATGTCGGCCGCTTCTGCGGGCGTCGCGGGCTCGCGGCCGACGTTGCGGGTGAGTTCGGCCGCCTTGGCGACCAGTTCGCCGTTCGTCGCCATCTCGCCGCCCGGCAGGTAGAAGTTGTCCTCGAGGCCGACCCGGACGTTGCCGCCCATCGACAGCGCGCCGGCCGCCAGCTGCCACTGGTTTTCGGAGATGCCGATGACCTGCCAGTTGGCGTCGCCGGGCAGCTGGCGGACCTGGTGAGCGAGGTTCTCGATGGTCGGCGGGATGCCGCCGAGTACGCCCATGATGAGCGAGAAGTGGATGGGGTGTTCGAGGGTGCCCGACTTCAGGAACGGCCGGATGTTGCCGACGTGGCCGGTGTCGAAACACTCCAGTTCGGGCTTGACGCCCGCGTCGTTCATCGCCTCGAGGAACGACTCGATTTCGTTGAACGGGTTATCGAACACCATGTCGAAGACGAAATCGTCCCGGGAGTCGCTGTACTTCGCGTAGTTCATCGACCCCATGTTGAGCGCCGCGACGTCGGGCCGGACGCCCTCGACGTACTCGACGCGGGAGTCGACGGGCTCGTGCAGCGCCCCCGTCGAGAAGTTGATCAGGATGTCCGTCCGGGCGCGCACCTCGTCGTAGATTTCCTGGTAGATCTCCTCGTCGAACGTCGGCGAGCCGTTCTCGGTGCGGGCGTGGATGTGCGCCACCGCGGCGCCATTGTCGCGGGCCGCGGCGGCGTCGTCGGCTATCTCCTCCGGCGTGTAGGGGATGTGCTCACATTGGTCGCGGGTCGTGAGCGCGCCGGTCAGCGCCGCGCTGATGATCGCCCTGTCGGGGTCGTTGCCCTTGACTGAATCTTGCTCGATGGTCATGGATGTGGATGTGGATTGGGTGTCGCGTCACTCGTCGGAGTCGTCGGGGTCGTCGGGGTCGTCGGGGCGGCCCTTCCAGTCGGGCGTCGAGTCGGTGAGGAAGGCGTTGAAGCCGGCCTCGGCGTCGTCGCTCATCGCCAGCAGCGTCACCATCTCACGCATGTAGTCCAGCGCCTCCTCGAAGCCCATCTCGCGCTGGTTGTAGAAGGCCTCCTTGCCCATCTCGATCGTGAACGCCGACGGCGTCACGAGGCCGTCGACGAGGTCGTCGAGTTCGGCCTCGAAGGAGTCGGCGGGGACGACCTCGGTCGTGAAGCCGATGTCGTGGGCGGTCTCGGCGTCGAACTGCTCGCCGGTGAACAGATACCGGAAGGCCTGTTTCTCGTTGACCGTCCGCATCACGGGTACGAGCGCCTGTGCGGGGAAGATGCCGAGTTCCACCTCGGGGGTGCCGAAGGTGGCCTCGTCGCTGGCGAGGATCACGTCGCAGGCCCCCGCCAGGCCCATGCCGCCGGCCAGACAGTAGCCCTCGACGGCGGCGACGGTGAGCGCGGCGGTGTCGACGGCCGCCTCGACGAGCCGCTTCATGCCGGCGAACCCCTCGCGGTAAGCCGCCGACCCCTGGCCGATGGCGCCGGCCATCGACTTGATGTCGCCGCCGGCGCAGAAGGTGCCGCCGGCGCCGCGGATCACGACGACACGGGTCTCGCCCTCGTCGGCGTACGCGAGGACGTTGAGCAGCCCCTCGATGACGGCGCCGTTCAGGGCGTTGCGGTCCTCCTCGCGGTCGATGACCGCCCGGACGGCGAGGCCGTCGTCGGCCACGGTCACCGCCAGGTCGTCGTTACCGAGGTCGTCGCGCGTGACCATTATCGGGTGGATGCGGCCCCCGGCTCATCACCATTTCGGACGGGCGCAAACGAACGATCAGTTCAACCGCGACGCGCGGAGCGACCGTTTCGCCGCCGGCGCGAGGATTTATGCGCCGCGGTCCGAACTGCCGGTCATGGACGCGGACCCGATACCGTACGGCGACTACGACGCCGGTCGGAACTGCAACTACTGGCGGCTGGACCCGACGCTGCGGTTCGAGGCCCGGCGCGTCTACCCGGACGACGAGTTCGAGTGGGCCGAGCCGGTCCTCGAGGAGTTCGGCGAGGTCCTCGGCCGCCGGATGGCGGACACGGCCGACCGCATCGACGAGGCGGGCCACGAACTACGGTCGTTCGACAGGTACGGCGAGCGACTGAACGAGGTGGAGTACCACCCGCTCGTCCGCGAGCAAGAGGAAATCGTCTACGAGGAGTTCGGCGTCACCCACGACGCCTTCCACGCGCCGCCGGGCCGCGAGGAGCCGCTCGGGCTGACGCACGTGCTCACCATGCAAGCGCTGCTGTCGTGCGTCGACGGGGGCTTCTGCTGTCCCGTCTCGATGACCACCGGCGCCGCGCTCGTCCTCGAGAAGTTCGACGACGGCTCGCTTACGGAGTACTTCGAGGCGCTGACCGCCCGCAGCCTCGACGACCACATCGAGGGCGCGATGTTCCTCACCGAGGAGCAGGGTGGTTCGGACGTCGGCGCCAACGAGGTGCGCGCAGAGCCGACCGGCGAAGAGAGCGAGGCGTTAGAGACGCCGCGGAGGGGAGGCGGGGTACCCGCCGAGCGCGTCTACGAACTGTACGGCGAGAAGTGGTTCTTCCCACGTTGTCAGCGTTCGATAAGAGGCCGTTCGCCCGGTCGAACGTGCCGCGAGTGGCCGAAGCGGCTACCAGCCCACGACAGCCACTCCCGGCGGTCACTCCCACAATATCCAGCCGCTTCAGCGTAACGGTCAGCGCCGCCCCTTGTCACTCCCGCCGCAGCAGCAGGTGCTTACACCCCGGGTGAGCGTCCGCGTCGGAGCACTCCGGTATCTCCTCGGGGAGCACACCGGACGCGAGCACGTCGCGGCCAGCGTCCCGCAGGTCCGATACTGGTGTCCCGCACGGCCGGCGCGGCGAGAGCACGACATGGACCACCTCGCGGTCGCCCGTCGCGGTCACCGTCTCACACCGATGGGCAACGGGCGTCCCCAGGCCAAGACCGGGACCATCTCCCGTCACTCTCCGTCCCCTCTATCGCTCATGGCAGGCGTAGCGGCCATCAGACGGTCCATTTCCTCTTTTGCGCCCGTTTCGGGGTCGTTCTCTCTCGTTTCCCCGGCTTCGACCCCGGGAGTCGCGTCCGCCTCACCGGCTTCGCCGGGGTCCGTGTCGGCGGTGAGGCCGGCGTCGGCCAGCACGTCCCCGTCAGCCACCGCTTCAAGATCACACCGGAGCCGTTTCGCGCCACCTTTCGCGTCCGTTTCGTAGCCTTCGGCCTTAGCCGCCCGGTCCATGAGGTCCTTCATCTTCCGCGTTCCGGGTGTCCCGTCGAACACCTCGCCACGCACCGTGTCGGCCCGAAGGGCGCGCTTCCCGTCGCGCCGGGCCGCCCGGCAGGCCAGTTCGACACGGAGGCCGTGCGCCCGTTCATCGTCGGTGAGGTCATCGTAGGGCTTCCGCTCGAAGGCTGGCGCGTCAGGGTCTATACCCTGTTCCTCGGCGTACTCCCGGGCCTGCTCCTCGGGGACGAACAGGTCCGGGTTACTCGGGTGCTCCGTATAGTCGATACGATTGAGTACCGGCTGGAAGTGCGTCTCGCGCATGTGCTCCGTGTCGCCGCCCCGCCAGGGCATGGCCTCCAGCTTCTCCCCGAACACATCGCGGGGGAACGCGCCCGGTGTGAGTTCCTTCGCCAGCCACCGCCGCTTTTTCTCCTCGGCAGTAAGGCCCCGGTCGTCGCCCGAGTCGAGTTCGTCCGCCAGCTTCTCGGCGTCCGGGACGGCCACCTCCAGCTTGTCGGTGAGCAGGCCGAGTAGGCCACCGTCGAGATACCAGCACACGACGGCCCGGAGCACGTCGTGGTTCGCTTTCCCTATCTCCGTCGCGTAGGCGGCCATGTCCGCTTTCACCTCAGCGCTCACGGCTTTCCACACCCGACCGTCGGGGTCCCCCGTCGCGGGGCGTGTCGAAGGTGTTTTTTCTCGCGTGTCCTGGCCACGACGGGCCACCGCCCCCAGTAGCCGGCCCACGTACTCCTCGGCCGGGTGGTCCTCGCGGTATTCACGCCACGCCCGTTCAAGCACGAAACCCGCATACGGCTCCGTCGCGCCGTATTCAGCTTCGACGGCTTCGAGGAAACGGTCCCACTCGGGCGGACGTTTCTACCCGAGTTGCGGCCGGTCCACGCGGCTCACCGGGACCACCCCGACGTGTCGAACGGACACGAACGTATCAGCCGAGTAGGAAAGAAAGTGTGTAACGGACACGTAACAGTAGTAGTGTAGTAGTGTCGTGCGGCCCCGTCCGGTCGGCCGCCACGGCGGCCTCCCTCGCCCCGTCCGGCGGTTTTCCGTCTCTCGCGTGGTTCGTCCCGGTGGGGGACACGCTCTTTCGAGCGGGACACAGGAAAAAAAGAGTCCGTCCGTTCTCGGCGCGAGACGACGGCGGAAGCTTCATTTCCCGGCGAGGAGAATCCACTCACGACGACCACCTCCACGGTGGCGTCGTTCCACGTCCTTCGGCGCGGGCGTCCCACCGCCCGTGTCTATCCGGTCCGTGCATGATGCTCCTACCGGCCAGCGTCGGCGTCGTCGGCCGCTTCGAGCAGGGCCTTCGCGTACTTCGCGCACTGGAGGTCACTCTCCGCGAGGGCTTCGAGGTCGTCGCGCCGCTCGCGGACGGCCTGGAGGCCGTCGCTCACGGCTCGGCCCCCACCGGCCCCGGTGCGTCCGGATCGTACTGCTCGGCCATTTTCTGGAGCAGTTCGTCGTAGGACTCACCGCCGCGCTTGCACGCCCGAACCGTGTCCCGCGTCTCCGACGACACGGGGATTCGCGTGTCGTTTGCCATACTCATAGGGAGGGGTGATAGCCACTTACATGTAGTGTGTAGTAGAGGTTTTCCAGGGGTGCACAACTACACAATTATTGAGCAAATTGAACGCGGCCTAATGTACAGAATTTAGTGTACAGAGCTGTTCTGAACCCTATTCGGAGAATTGTGTACCAAACTGTGTACCTCCCTGTGTGGGACTGTCACCGGGTGAACAACTACACAATTACTTACAGAATTAGACATGATCAGAGGTAGGTGTCCGCACCCCGGTAGTGTTCGGGAGCACACACCGGACGCCGGAGCCGAGTAGCGCGGCTTATGATTCAGGGAGCGCCAGGAAACCCTCGGGATTACAGTCGGGACACCCCTCGGCCTGTTTCAGCACCGGCTCGAAGTTCGAGGGCCATCTCCCTTTCCCGCACTTCGAGCACCGGGTCATGCCTTACTCCCCAGCCCTGGCGTCGTCGTCGCGGTCGTCGGCCTGCTCGCGTTCGTCCTCCAGCGCCGTCTCGGCGTCCCACCCGACAACTCCAGTCGGCCCGCTGCCGGCGAGCGCATCGGCAGCATCCTCGGCGCTCTCGAAGGTGTGTGCCTGCTGCTGCACGTGCTCGCGGGCGTCGTCGGGGAGCGGCAGGTTCTCCCCCGGATATATTCCGATGTACACCTTCCGCTCCTGCGGTGCGTCAGGAACCCCCTCGCCGTCGTCCTCCAGGTCATTTATTGCCCGTTCGACTGTTCGCCGCGTGGGTTTGCGTGTCATGGTGTAGTCACTTGATTTGGTAGTCGTTCGTCGCCTGCTGCTCCTGCTGGCGCTCCAGGGCTTCGATCCGCTCCAGCAGGTCCTCCAGGTCATTCGTCCGCAGCCAGCCGTGGTAGTCGCTCAGGGTTTGCGCGGCCTTCCGGTACTCGTCGGCGTCCAGCAGCCCCTGGATACACCGCCAGTAGAGGGCTTCACCTTCGAGCACTTCGCGGTCGCCCTGCGTGTCGTCGGCCCACTCGGCCAGCTTCTCCAGGTCGTTGTGTATATTCTGCCGAGTGCAGCCGTACCGCCTCGCCAGCCGCGCACCGTTTAACAGGCGCGGGGAGCCGCGCTTTTCGAGCAGGTCGAGAATTTCCGCTCGACGCTCCGTCCATTTGTAGTCCTGCGGGTCTTTCCCGTCTGGAATCTCAACCGCGCGGTAGTCGGTTTGGCCGCTCATGTGAAACGATGTAAAGTCACTGGAACATCCGGCCGGGTGGGTCCCGGTCGCCGTCGTCGGTGTGCTTACTGCCGATGGATTCCGGGAGGGACTGGCGGAACTCATCGGCGAACTGCTCGGCGAACTCGTCGGCGAAGTTCTCCTGCTCGGCCAGCTTCTCCAGAATCCGCTCCTGGCGCTGCATGATTTCCTGCTGCTGCTCGGCGAGCGCCTGCTGGGTTTCGGCGAGGGACTGCACTACGTCCTCCAGCGTCTGCTCGCCGTCGTCGTCGCTCATGCCCCGGCCCCCTCGGGGTCGGCCTGAAAGGCTTCGGTCGGCACTTCCTCGGCTTCCCCGTAGATGGAAAAGCCGGTCAGGTCGCCGGATTTGACACGCTGCCAGGCCTGGTCGGCGAACTCCACGCCGAGCATCCAGGTGCCGGCCGGGTACTCCCGTGACTCGCCGCCGTCCGGCAGCGTGAACGTGGCGGCCTCTTTCAGCGTCCACGACTCGATGGGCGCGCCCCGGCCCGAGAGCAAGTCATGATCGGTGTCGATGTTCCGGAACTCGGCGAGGAACTCGTGCGCGGCCTCCTCGATTTCGTCCGCTGGAATCACGTCGCCCTGTTTGTCGGTTTCGTTCGGAATCAGCACGGGTGCCCATGCCTTCTGCTGCTCGCGTTCGCCGTCGTCGGCCTTCACCACCAGCGGCGCGGTCACGCCCCAGTCAGCGTCCGCTGCGTCCGTCTCGGCGTCCTTCGCCATAATCCACTGACTGTCTTGCGCCGGGTCGCCCACCCCGCTCACGTACGTCACCTGGAGGTCCTGAAGCACGCTTTTCGCGTCCGGGTTCTCAAGTTCGCGCATGAACTCCGCGATACCGCCGTCCTCCAAGTCGTACTGCTCGGCGAGGTCGGGGTTCGCGGCCACCAGGTCGCACGCCGCTTCGGGGTCGTCTACGGCGTCCACGTCGTTCATGTGAGTCACGCAGGCCTGACGGTCCTCGAAGGGTCCCATGCCCTCGCTCTCGCCGTCCGCCGGGGCGTCGGGGGTGTCGGTCCCATCCGGTCCCTCGGGTACGTCGGGTTTCCCCAGGGTGTCACCATCCATGTAGTGGTCCGGGGATGGGCCGGACATGGCGGCCAGGGATTTGGCCACGTCCTCGGCGTCCACGTCCGCGCCTGCCGCTCCGTCGGCGTCCTTCCCGATGGGGCTGCCGCCGGTAAGCTGGTTGAGCGAGTCGGCGATCTCCCGCAGCAGCTCGTGCTCGCTCATATTGATCTGCTCGTGCCTCCCGCCTGGCTTCCAGTACGCTTCCAGGGCGGACCTATCCCACTGGTTCTGTCCCTTCGCCACGTCGTCGCTGGGGTCGTCGGTGTCCTCGAAGTCCTTCTTTACGGCGCGCTCCGCGGACGCCTGGAGGCTGCCGTCGGGGGCGTCCTTCTCGGTCGGTTCGTGCTTCTGAATCCCGGGGGTGTGTGCGTCCCCGAGCACGTCGGTTATTTCCTCGGCACTCCAGGTTCCAGGGTTCCCGGGGCTGTCGTCGGTCGTCGTCTCGAACTGGTGCTTCCGCACGGGTTCGCGGTCGTCGGTGTCGTTCGGGTGCGACATACGCGAGTCCAGGGCTGCCAGGTACTTCTAACCCGTTTATCAGACTAATTAATTTTATGCGTACAAATTCGCCGCGTCGTGCGGTAATTTCGTGTCAAATTCTGGTTAGCCGGTAGATTTACACCCTCGGTAGTCAGAGTGAGAAACGGGCCGCACCCACCCCCTCGGGGAAGCGGCCTGGATTCGCCTGTCGGTGAATCCTGTTCCCCCGTCGTCGGCCTGTTCGGGTCCGCCCGCTGGGTGGCTCCCCACCCTCCGGGTGGATTTTCGTATCATACCGCCAGCGGTGGCTCGGGGTTTCGCGTGAACTTTGCGCGAAACCAGCCGTCAGGCCGCGAGAAGGTTCCCCAGGGCCAGTGCGGCCCCAGCCGCGAGCACCCCGAGTGCCAGCAGGGCGTAATTCGCCACCGGGTTGCTGGCGCGGGCCAGGTCGTAGGAGAAGTGCCGGTCCCTATACGGGGCCAGCGGACGGACGCCAGCCGGTGTGAGCGCGTCCGCCAGGATATGTGAGCCGACGGTCGCCACCCCCACCACGAACGCCCACACGGCCAGCGCGAGCGCCGAGAGTAGGCCGTGCTCCGTGCCGGACAGCCCACCGAGCACCCCGAGCACCGCGCCGACCGCCAGGGCGAACCACACGGTGTGCGTCGGCCCTCGGTGCTTCAGGCCCGGCACCCGCTGGTCGTAGTCGGGGAGCATGGCCAGCACCACCGCGCCGCCAGCCCCGAGCAGCGTCAGGGTCCCGAACCCCAGCGCCAGGGTGAGCGCCCCGACTGGCGCGTAGGCGAGCAGGGCCGCGCCGACGTGGCCCTCGCGGTGCATGGGTCGCTATTCGTCCTCCTCCATCCGGTCGAGTAGGGCCGCTTTCACCTCGGGGTCATCCAGCAGATCATCCAGGGCGTCGATTTTGCCCTGCTGCTCGTCGTCGCCCGGCTCCGTGTCGCGGTAATCCTGTTTCACGTCCGCCTGAATCTGCTTTTCGGCGCTCTTCGCGTCCGGTGCGAACACCATCCCACAGCCGGCGCAGGCCTTCGCGTCGTCGGCCAGGTGGTCCCCGCAGGTCGGACATACCGCCGGCGTCAGCGGGCTGTCGTCGGTCGGCTCCGCCATGCCGGCAGCCACCTCGGCGGCCTGGATGTGGTCGTCGTTAGTCAGGTGGGCATACGTCGTCTCCATGACCGTGGAGTCCGGCTTGTGGCCGATGATATGCTTGATGGTGGCGTCGTCCATGTCGTAGTCGCGTTTGGCGATGGTGACGAACGTGTGCCGGAAAGTGTGGGCGTGGACCCTGGAGCGGTCGATACCGGCGCTCTCCGCGATACGCTTCAGGATACGATTAAGCGACTGCTGGGACAGCATTTCCCCCGCGTTCGGCCCGCGGCTCCACGACGGCAGGTTAGTCAGCAGGTAGTCGTCAGGGTTCTTCGTCGGGTGGTCCTTCAGCCAGTCGTGGACCGCCCGCTTCGCGCCCAGCAGCGGCCGCTTCTTACCATTTTCGTCGGCACCCTTCAGGCCGCCGTCCGGATTAAGGTAGAACACCCCCTCGTCGGGCCGCATGTCCTTCACCCGGAGCGACTGGAGCGCGCCGATACGCTGGCCGGTGTTCACCAGTAACTCAAATAGCGCCCTGTCCCGCGGATTATCTACCTCGGCCCGCATGTCCTCCACCTCGTCAGGGTCGAATATCTTGTGTTCGTCCACCGGCGTCCGACCGGGGTTCATCACCTCCACGTCCGTCGGGTCCACCCCCAGGTCGTCGTGGTACTGGAAGAACGTGCGAAGGATGCCCTGGTAAGACGACAGCGTGGACTCCGCCAGGCCGTCGTCCTTCACATCCGGGTGCCGCCCCGTCAGGTGGTCGCTCATCAGCTGATTCACGTCGTCGGCGTCGGCGTCCGTCAGGTCCCCGTCCAGCCGCTCCGCCATCTTATGAAGCGTGTTGGTGTATGACCGCAGGGAGTGGCCGCTATCCGTCGTCTTTATGCCCCGGCTCGGCTGGGCCAGCGCCGTCTCGTCCCGGCCGTCCAGGCACTCCAGAATCGCGTCGTGGTCGGCGGTGGAAATTCGGCCCTCGTCGTGGGCGTCGGTCAGCCGGTCGCGCTCTTTCTCGTACTGCTGCCGTGGGCTGGTAGCCATGACATCCCTACCTCTATTCCGCTACTTATTGAACGTTCTGATCGTGCGAAGTGGTTCTGTTCGAACATCGACGCCGAGGGCGCACTCGCGCTGGCGCGGACCCCGGACGCGCCGGAGGGCGTCGAGGGGCTGTCGCTATTTCTCGTGCCGCGAACCAAGCCGGACGGCGAGGTCAACGAGGCGCACTTCCGGCGGCTGAAGGACAAACTCGGCACCATCTCGGTGCCGACGGGCGAGATCGAGTACCAGGGCGCCGAGGCCTACCTCGTCGGCGAGGAGGGCGAGGGATTCCGGGCGATGGCCGAGATGATGAACTTCGAGCGACTGACGAACGCGACGGGCGCGGTCGGCGTGATGGGCCGGGCGCTGCTGGAGGCGAAGGTCCACGCCGCCGACCGGGAGGCCTTCGGCGACGCCATCGACGAGTACCCCCTGATGCGCCGGGACCTCGTCGACATGACCGTCGACTACGAGGCGGCCGCCGCGTTCTCCTTCGAGGCGGCGCGGCTGCTGGACGAGCGGGAACGGCAGGCGTCGCGCGGCGACGCGGAACGAGCGAGCAGGGAGCGGAGCGACCCGCGGGACGAGGAAGACGACTCGGCGGCCTACAAGCTGATGCGGCTGTTCATCCCCGTCGCGAAGTACAAGACCGCCCGGATGGCCGTCGACACGACCTCCTACGCGATGGAGGTGCTGGGCGGCAACGGCTACGTCCGCGAGCACACGACCGAGCGGCTGCTCCGGGACGCGCAGGTGCTGCCCATCTGGGAGGGGCCGTCGAACATCCTCGCGCTGGACACCCTGCGGGCGCTGAACTGCGAGGACGCCCACGAGGCGTTGCTGCCGTACGTCGACGAGCGGCTCGAGGCGGTCGAGCACCCGTCCCTGGAGGCGCCGGCGGCGACCGCCGAGGACCGGTTCCACGAGCTGCAGGGCGCGCTGGCGACGCTGGCAACCGAGGACGACGACTACGCCCAGTACCACGCCAAGCGGCTGGCGGACCTCGTCTTCGACGTCGTCACGGCGGCGCTGCTGCTGGCGGAGGCACAGACGGCCCTCGACCGGGACGACGACGGCCGGAAAGCGCTGGTCGCACGGCGGTTCGTCGAGACACGGTTCGGCGACGACGAGGCCTACGGTGTCGCCTCCGGCGAGCGGTTCGCCACGGAGGACGACATCTTCGCGGCCGTCGCCCACTACGCCCGCGTCGACCCGGAGTCGCTGGTCGAAACGGCCCCGGCCGACGACTGACCGGCGGCCGTCGGCGACGGCCGGCGTCCCGTTCCGTTCCAGCAGCGGTAAGAGCATCGGCCACGAAACAGTGGTATGGACCCCGAGGCTACCGTGCGGACGTACTACGAGGCGCTCCGGGCGGGGGAGCCGCTGCACCCGTTCTTCGCCCACGAGGAGTCGACCGTCAAGTTCGGCATCGGCGAGCGGCTGACCGGCTACGAGGCGGTCCGGGCCGGCCTGGAGGCACAGACCGAGACGACCGAGGGGTGGGTCGTCGACTCCGGGCGGCTGCTCGTCGGGACCGCCGGCGACCACGCGTGGTTCTCCGACGACGTGTTCATGGCCTGGACCGACGTCGAGCGGGACCGCCGTTACGAGTTCGACACCCGCTGGAGCGGGACGCTGCAGCGCCGCGCGGACGACGCCGACCTCGAAACGCCGTGGCGGTTCGTCGGCATGCACGTCAGCACGGAGGGGGAAACGGCGTGACCGGCCCCGTCTCCGAGGAGGACCGCGAGCGGACGATGGGCCGACTGAAGATCGGCAGCGTCCTGCTGGTGGGGGTGTCGTCCGGGCTCATCACCTCGCAGGGCGACGCCTCCCTCCGGGTGGTCGTCGCCGCCGTCGCCGCGGGGCTGGCGCTCGGCGTCGTCCTCGTCCGGTACCTGTTTCCGAGTCTCGAGGGGCTGTCGCCGGCCTCCGACCGCGACTACCGGCGATGACATCCTCCCCGGTGTGAACGCCGGGGTTTCCTCTCGCAGGAGTCTCAGTCGGCCTAAGATTCTCCGGAGGCAACATTCCCGCTAAGGGCGGTACTCGGGTCTGTACGCTGTTCGTTGGGACTTTCACGAGAGGATGGTGCCGCCTGTTCGATGTGCCGCTCAAGGAACGTCCTCGATGCCACGAGGTCGGCGTGGCCCTCGAAGCCACACGGACAGGTCAGCGTGTCCCGATGCCGCGTCGTCCGATCCGTTGACCCACACTGCGGGCACTCCTGGCTCGTCCACGCCTCCGACCGAACCTCCACCGAGATACCGTACTCTTCGGCGGTACACGCCAGCCGTTCGGTGAACTGCTTGAACGCCCAGAAGTTGTGCGTCTTCGCGTTCGTCTCGACCGACCAGTGCGTTTCCAAGACGTCGGTCAACCCGCCGATGTACACGGTGGCGACGCCCTCATCGTACAGGCGTTCGATGAGGTCGCGGCACAACGCCTCTTGGGCGTGGTCGCGGCGACGAGTGCGTCTGCGGTACAGCCGCCGGATGCGCTGGCTGCTGTACCGCCCCTTGCGGAGTTTGGACTGGAGGCGAGCGATTTCGGCGGTGGTCTCGCGGAACCGCTCGAACAGCCCGCGGCCCTCGTAGAGGTACTGGTCGCCGGTCGACGTGGTGCAGGCGACGAGGTTGTCGGCACCGATGTCCAGAGCGGTCATCAGACTACGTCTGATGGGCAATCAGAAATCTCCGATTTCTGATGACGGCCTCCTCAGAGGCCAGTGGAGTTGCCCGTGTATCTGTAACGGCCACGGGCTGCGAAGCTCGGAAGGTGCCGTCAATATCGTCGTACCA
>PXSC01000042.1 GCA_003023535.1 Halobacteriales archaeon QS_9_70_65
TTGCGGTCGTGCATCTCGCGGTGTTCGATCCGGTCGGCCTGCTCGGCGAGCCAGCCGTGGACGCGGTCGATGTCGACGGCCCACTCGGGGCGGCCGGCCAGCTCGGGCATGTACTCGATGAGCTGGAGCTGGAGGCCCTCGTTCGCGGCGACGTGGTCGACCATCTCGGGGACGTAGCCGGCGGTCCGCTCGAAGACGACCATGTTGAGCTTCACCGGGTCGAGGCCGGCCTCGAGGGCGGCGTCGACGCCCGCCATCACGTCGTCGTAGGCGGCGCTCTTGGTGACCTTCCGGAAGGCCTCCGGCGAGAGGGCGTCCTGGGAGACGTTGACGCGTTCGAGGCCGGCGTCGACGAGCGCCGCCGCGCGCTCGGGGAGGAAGGTGCCGTTGGTGGTCAGCGACGTCTCCATCCCGTCGGGGGTCCGGCGGACGATCTCCTCGAGATCCTGCCGGAGCATCGGCTCGCCGCCGGTGAACTTCACCGCGTCGACGTCGAACTCGGCAGCGACCTCCAGGAAACGGACGACGTCGTCGGTCGACATCTCGTCGTCGGCCGGGTCCATCGGGCCGCGGGTGTCGCCGAGCCCCTCGTTGTGGCAGTAGACGCAGTCGAAGTTACACCGGTCGGTGAGCGAAACCCGGACGCCGGTGACCTCCCGACCGAACGCGTCTTCGAGCATACTCCGAAGGTACGCTCTCGTATTGTTAAAATCAGTGGGAAAATGCGCCCGTTCGTAACCCCCAGTGGTTACATCCGCCGGTGCCGGGGGGTCGTTCACAACCCTTATCGTCGGCTCGTCGCCTACCGTAGGTATGGACGAAAGCGCGATACGCGACCGGCTGTCGGCGGTCGAGGACCCGGACCTCGGCGACGACATCGTCTCGCTGGGACTGGTGAACGAGGTGGTCGTCGACGCCGAGGCGGTGACGGTCGACCTCGCGCTCGGGGCGCCGTACTCGCCGACGGAGACGGCGATGGCCGGCGAGGTCCGGGAGGCGCTGTCGGGATTGGACCGGGACCTCGAGTTGACCGCCAGCGTCGACGCCGGCCTCGACGACGGCGAGCGGGTGCTACCGGGCGTCGAAAACATCGTCGCCGTCGCCTCCGGCAAGGGCGGCGTCGGCAAGTCGACGGTCGCGGTGAACCTCGCGGCCGGACTCTCGGAGATGGGCGCCCGCGTCGGGTTGTTCGACGCCGACGTCTACGGTCCGAACGTCCCCCGGATGGTCGACGCCGACGAGCGGCCGAAGGCAACCCACGAGGAGAACATCGTCCCGCCGGAGAAATACGGCGTGGAGCTGATGAGCATGCACTTCCTCGTCGGCGAGGACGATCCCGTCATCTGGCGGGGTCCGATGGTCCACAAGGTGCTGACCCAGCTGTGGGAGGACGTCGAATGGGGGCGTCTCGACTACATGGTGGTCGACCTGCCGCCGGGGACCGGCGACACGCAGCTGACGCTGCTGCAGTCCGTCCCGGTGTCGGGGGCGGTCATCGTCACGACGCCGCAAGACGTCGCCGTCGACGACGCCCGGAAGGGCCTGCGGATGTTCGGCAAGCACGACACGCCCGTGCTCGGCATCGTCGAGAACATGTCGGGGTTCGTCTGCCCGGACTGCGGCGGCGAACACGACGTCTTCGACAGCGGCGGCGGCCGCGAGTTCGCCGCGGCCAACGACATGCCATTCCTGGGCGAGATCCCGCTGGACCCGGCGGTCCGGGAGGGCGGCGACGGCGGCGCCCCGGTCGTCCTCGACGACGACCGGGAGGCCGGCACCGCCCTCCGGGAGTTCGCCGACGAAACCGCGAACATGCAGGGGATCGTCCGGCGGCGACAGGTCAGCGGGCGGTGACGATGGCGGGCGGAGACGAGTTCGGGCCCGACCTCGAGCGGGCGGCGCTACTGCGGGCCGTCGCCGACGACGTCCGCGGCGAGAGTTCCGAAAGCGAGCAGATCGCCGCAATGCTGTACCGGGTCTCGGACCTCTACGACCCCGAGGAGGAGACCACGCCCGCGGAGATCCACCGCAACGTCCGGACCATCCTCCGGGTCACGGAACGCGGCGGGCTGCCGGACCGGGACTGACGGTGGCGACCGGTAGCTCCTTGTATTCCCCATCTCCCGACCGGACACATGATCGAGACGCTGTTGCACACCGGCATCGAGCATCCGAACGTCCGGTGGGTCGCCGTCCCGAGCATGCTCTCTTTCCTCCTGGGACCGGTCGCGATCGTCTTCTCGGATCGCATCCGGGTGTGGTTCGGGAGCGGGGGACCCGTCGCCGAGTAAGCACCCGCACAACAGTCGCTCGCACGACGCGAGGCCGCCGTCGGCCGGCGTATCGTTGTGCTTAAGTGCGGTCGTAGGATATCCGTGGACGCAATCGTTGCAGGGGCCTCGGCCCCGAGTCCGAGAGTCCCGGACGTGAGTTCGGGAACGCACGGAATACGCTCCGTGAGGGCGAGGATACGCACACGCGGGTCGTGGTAGCCAAGCTTGGCCCAAGGCGCAGGGTTGCTAACTCTGTGGCGCAAGCCTCCGGGGTTCGAATCCCCGCCACGACGCTAAGCAAACACATGAGCGCAGAAGAACCCACGGCGGACGAGGAAGACGAGGACATCCAGTACTTCGTCCGCATCGGACAGACCGACCTCGACGGGACGCAGAGCGTAGACCATCGACGAGATCGTCGACCTCGTGGAGGGGTACGCCGAGGAGGTCCCCGGGTGGCTCACCAACCACCAGAACGACTTCTTCGACGGCGAGACCACCCACGAGGTCGGCAACGACCTCGAGATGACCCGCCGGCAGGACATCAACCGGATGAAGATGATCGACTCCTACAAGGGCGTCCGCCACAAGCGCGGCCAGAAGGTCCGCGGCCAACGAACGAAATCCACGGGCCGGACGGAGGGCACCATCGGCGTCAACGTCGAGGCCATCAAGGAGGACATGGAAGAGGGAGGTGACGAAGAGTAATGGCGCTCGGCACCAACACGAAGTTCTACGAGACGCCCAACCACCCCTTCCAGGGCGAGCGCATCGCCGCGGAAGGCGACCTCGTCTCCCGGTACGGCCTCTCGAACAAGGAGGAACTGTGGCGCGCGCAGTCGGAGCTGCGGGACTACCGCCGCGAGGCCCGTCGCCTGCTGGGCGAGGCCCAGGGCGACGCCGAGGCCGCCGGCGAGGCCGGCAGCGAGTTCATGACCCGCCTGAAGCGCATCGGCGTCCTCGACGACGAGGAGACGCTGGACGACGTCCTGTCGCTGGACGTCACCGACATCCTCGAGCGTCGCCTGCAGACGGTCGCCTACCGGCAGGGGCTGGCCAACACGGCCGAGCAGGCCCGGCAGTTCATCGTCCACGGCCACGTCACCGTCGGTGACGCCCGGGTCACCTCACCGTCGTACAAGGTCGGCGTCGCCGAGGCCGACCGCATCGAGTTCGACGATACCAGCCCGCTCGACGACGACCTCCACCCCGAGCGCGCGGAGGACCAGTAACATGGCAGACGACAAGATCTGGGGCATCGCGCACGTGTATGCCTCGTTCAACAACACGATCATCACGGTAACGGACCTGACCGGCGCCGAGACGATCACCAAGTCATCCGGCGGCACGGTCGTGAAGCAGAACCGCGACGAGGCGTCGCCGTACGCCGCCATGCAGATGGCCGAAGTGGTCGCCGAGGAGGTCCAGGACGCCGGCATCGAGGGCGTCCACGTCCGGGTCCGCGGCCCGGGCGGCAACCAACAGAGCAACCCCGGACCGGGCGCGCAGGCGACCATCCGGGCGCTGGCCCGGGCCGGCCTCGAGATCGGCCGCATCGAGGACGTGACCCCGGTCCCGCACGACGGCACGCGGGCCCCGAAGAACGCGGGGTTCTGAGATGAGCGAGGAGTACGACGTGACGTTCATCGACCGCGGCGACCGGAGCGCGCGGTTCCTCGTCCGCGGTGTGACGCCGGCCTTCGCCAACGGCGTCCGGCGGGCGATTCTCGCGGACGTGCCGACGCTGTCGATCGACTCCGTCCGCGTGATCGAGAACTCGTCGGTGATGTTCGACGAGCAGATCGCCCTCCGGCTCGGTCTCGTCCCGCTGACGACGCCGGACGACTACCGCCCGGACGACGAGGTCACGCTGGCCATCGACGTCGAGGGGCCCGCGACGGCCTACTCGGGCGATTTGGTCTCGAGCGACGAGCAGGTTCAACCGGCCGAGGAGAACGTGCCCATCATCGAGCTGAAGGAGGGCCAGCGGCTGGAGCTGGAAGCCGACGCGGCGCTGGGCCGCGGCAAGGACCACGCCAAACACCAGGGCGGCGTGGCCGTCGGCTACCGGCACCTCCAGCGCGTGGCGGTCGTCGGCGAGACGGGCGAGTTCGAGGACGACGACCCGGAGATCGTCCGGGGCGTCATCGAGGAAGGCGCGGCCGAACACGCCGACGCCGACGCCGAGAACGGCGACCTCGTCTCCGCCGAGACCTTCGACAACGACCTCGGCGAGCGGTACCCCGGCAAGGAGATCGAAATCGAGGACGTGCCGAACGCCTTCGTCTTCGACGTCGAGAGCGACGGCTCGGTTCCGGTCGAGGAGCTCGTCCTCGACGCGGTCGGAACGCTGGAAACGCGGGCGAACGAACTGGAAGAGGCAGTTCAACTGTAACCACACGATGTCCCCCACCACCCGCACGCGACGCGGCGGAGCCGACGGCGGAACAGCCGCGCGTCGGTCGACTGCCGGAGCGGCGGGGACCGAAAGCGCCTTTAGCGGGGACGCGAAACGACGAACCGCGCGCAGGGATAGCCAAGTCAGGCCAACGGCGCAGCGTTCAGGGCGCTGTCCTGTAGAGGTCCGCAGGTTCAAATCCTGCTCCCTGCACTGCATCCACTTCTCAGGAGAACAACGATGAGTAGCAAGACGAACCCGAGGCTCACGAGCCTCATCGCCGACCTGAAGTCGACCGCCCGCGACGGCGGGGGCGAGGTCTGGAGCGACGTCGCCGAGCGTCTCGAGAAACCCCGGAGCACGCACGCGGAGGTCAACCTGGGCCGCATCGAGCGGTACGCCCGGGCCGACGAGACCGTCATCGTGCCCGGCAAGGTGCTCGGGTCCGGCGCCCTCCGGAAGGAGGTCACCGTCGCGGCCGTCGACTTCTCGTCGACGGCCCGGACCAAGATCGAACGGGCCGGCGAAGCGATCGAACTCGAACAGGCACTCGAAGACAACCCCGACGGCTCCGACGTGCGGGTGATTCGATGAGCTACGCGGAGTTCGACGCCGACGTCGTCGTCGACGCCCGCGACTGTATCGTCGGCCGCGTCGCCTCGCAGGTCGCCCAGCGCGCGCTGGACGGCGAGACCGTGGCCGTGGTCAACGCCGAGCGGGCGGTCATCACCGGTAGCGAGGAGGACGTCATGTCAGTCTACCGGCAGCGGGACGCGGTCGGCTCCGACCAGGGGCCGAACTACCCCAAGCGTCCGGACCGCATCTTCAAGCGGGCCGTCCGCGGGATGGTCCCGTACAAGGAGGACCGCGGCCGCGAGGCGCTGAGCCGGCTGCGCGTCTACGTGGGCAACCCCTACGACGAGGCGGCATCACCGCGAGGCGAAGACGGCGACGCCGTCGAAGCGGAGGTCCTCGAGGACACCTCGCTGGATCGGCTGTCGAACATCAAGTTCGTCTCGCTCGGCACGGTGAGCGAGAACCTGGGTGCTAACGTCACATGGTAACCAACACCTCCGGCAAGAAGAAGACGGCCATCGCCCGCGCGACGGTCTCGGAGGGCTCCGGTCGGGTCCGGGTCAACTCCCGGCCCGTCGAGCTGGTCGAGCCCGAGCAGGCGCGGCTGAAGATGCTCGAACCGTTCCGCATCGCCGACGACGAGTTGCGCGACGACGTCGACGTCGACGTCTCGGTCTCCGGCGGTGGCTTCGCCGGGCAGGCCGACGCGGTCCGGACCGCCGTCGCCCGCGGGCTCGTCGAGTACACCAACGACGCCGAGCTGCGGGACGCGTTCCGGTCGTTCGACCGCTCGCTGCTGGTCAACGACGTCCGGCAGTCCGAATCGAAGAAGTGGGGCGGTCCCGGCGCCCGGGCCCGCTACCAGAAGTCCTACCGGTGATACAGCCATGATGGTCCCGGTCCGGTGTTTCACGTGCGGCAACGTCGTCGGCGGCCACTGGGAGGAGTTCAAGGCCCGCGCCCGCGAGGGCGAGGAGGACCCCGCCGAGGTGCTGGACGAGCTCGGCGTCGAGCGTGCCTGCTGTCGACGGATGCTCGTCTCCCACAAGGACCTCGTCGACATCGTCTCGCCCTACCAATGAGGGGGTCGAACCGCTACGAGAAGGCGCGCATCCTCGGGGCACGAGCGCTGCAGGTGTCGTACGGCGCGCCGGTGCTCGTCGACACCGACCAGACCGAGCCCATCCTCGTCGCCGCCGAGGAGTACGACACCGACGTCCTCCCGTTCACCGTCCGGCGGGGTGAGGAGTAGATGACGCTCATCACGGAGGTGCGGCTCCGACGGGTGCTCGACAGCCGGGGCAACCCGACCGTCGAGGCCGAGCTGCGGACCGACGACGGCGGCTTCGGCCGCGGCGCCGCCCCCTCGGGGGCGTCGACCGGCGACCACGAGGCCGTCGAGCGGCCGGCCGGCGAGGCCATCACCAGGGCCCGCGAGCTCGCGGTTCCCCGGCTCGAGGGACAGGTGTACGCCGGCGACCAGCGCGGCGTCGACAACACGCTCCGGGCGGCCGACGGCACCGACGACTTCTCGGAGATCGGCGCCAACTCCGCGGTGGCGATCTCGATGGCCGCCGCGAAGGCCGCCGCCGACGTGCTCGGTGCGCCGCTGTACCAGCACCTCGGCGGCGCCTTCCGCGGCCGGGAGTTTCCCGTCCCGCTCGGCAACGTCGTCGGCGGCGGCGAGCACGCCGCCGACGCGACCCACATCCAGGAGTTCCTCGCGGCGCCCGTCGGGGCGCCCTCGGTGACCGACGCCGCCTTCGCCAACGCCCGCGTCCACGGCGAGGTCGGCGACCGGCTCGACGAGCGGGGCGTCGCCGCCGCCAAAGGCGACGAGGGCGCGTGGGCGCCAGCGGTCGACGACGCGACGGCCCTCGAAATCGTCGACGAGGCCGTCGACGCCGTCGCCGACGAGGTCGGCTTCGAGATCGGCATCGGACTCGACGTGGCGGCCGCCGAGCTGTTCGACGACGGTGCCTACCACTACGGCGACGAGACGCGGACGCCCGACGAGCAGGTCGACTACGTCGCCGAGTTGGTCGACGAGTACGGCCTCGTCTACGTCGAGGACCCCCTCAACGAGGACGACTTCGAGGGGTTCGCCGAGCTGACCGACCGGGTGGGCCGCGGGGCGCAGGGCGCCCACGGCGCGAGCGGGCGAAGCCCGCGGGCGACGGAGACGCTCGTCTGCGGCGACGACCTGTTCGTCACCGACACCGACCGCATCGAGCGCGGTATCGAGGCCGGCGCCGGCAACAGCGTCCTGGTGAAGCCGAACCAGATCGGAACGCTGTCGGACGCCTTCGACGCCATCGAGCTGGCCGTCGCGAGCGACTACGACCCCGTCGTCTCCCACCGCAGCGGCGAGACGGAAGACACGACGATCGCACACCTCGCCGTCGCGACCGACGCCCCGTTCATCAAGACGGGCACCGTCGGCGGCGAGCGCACCGCCAAGCTGAACGAACTCATCAGAATCGAGGCAAACGCATGAGCGACAACGAAGAGGGGTACGACTCGGAGCTCGACGAGGAACTCGACGAGCTGGAAGGAGAACTCGACGAGCCGGACGAGTCCGAGGCCGCGGCCGAGGAGGCCGACCCCACCGACGACGAACAGCCCGCCGACGCGGCCGCCGACGAGGCGACCGAGGAGGCCGATTCGACCGACGACGAGCCGGTACTCGACGAGGACGTCATGCCGGACGACGAGGCCGACCTCCTCATCCCCGTCGAGGACTACCTCGCGGCCGGCGTCCACATCGGCACCCAGCAGAAAACCAAGTCCATGGAGCGGTTCATCCACCGCGTCCGGACCGACGGCCTGTACGTGCTGGACGTCTCGACGACCGACGACCGCATCCGGACGGCGGCGTCGTTCCTGGCCAACTACAGCCCCGAGCAGATCCTGGTGGCCTCCAGCCGCCAGTACGGCCGGTTCCCGGCCGAGAAGTTCGCCGACGCCGTCGGTGCCCGCGCCCGGACCGGCCGGTTCATCCCCGGGACGCTGACCAACCCCGACTACGACGGCTACATCGAGCCCGACGTCGTCGTGGTGACGGACCCCATCGGCGACTCCCAGGCCGTCAAGGAAGCCATCACGGTCGGTATCCCCGTCATCGCGATGTGCGACTCCAACAACACGACGTCGAACGTCGACCTCGTGGTGCCGACGAACAACAAGGGCCGCCGCGCCCTCAGCGTCATCTACTGGCTTCTGGCCAACGAGACGCTGGACCGCCGCGGCGCCGAGCCCGGCTACGCCCTCGAGGACTTCGAGACCGAGCTGTAGGCTCGTTTTCGCGTTTCGAGGTCAGCTGAAGTCCGGGAGCGCCAGCTCCGCGGATTCGTCGCACAGCAGGCTCTCGGGAACCGTCTCGGCCCACCGCAGGTCCGCGACGCCCTCGTCCGCCCGGACGTCTCCGGCGCCGGCATCCCGGGTCGCCGGCCGGCCCTCGAAGACGACATACGGATTCGGCACCGGGAGCCGGTCGGGTCGCCTCTCGGACTCCACGGACCGTACACTCGCGGTAGGACTCTCCGGGGCGACGGCCATCGCCGGGGTCGACCCAGCCGTCGGCGCCCTCGTAGCTCGCCAGCAGGACCCGGCTGTCGTCGTCCCGGACTCGTACGCCCGCCCCGCCGACGACGCCGACCGCCTCGAAGGCCTCGACCAGCGCGTCGTGCTCGTCGGGCGCGCAGTCGACCCG
>PXSC01000043.1 GCA_003023535.1 Halobacteriales archaeon QS_9_70_65
GAGATGTGGACCACCCCGAGGACGTTGTCGAGGCTGCCGTCGTAGACCGGCAGCCGCGTGTGGTTCGACTGCACGCAGGCCTGGATGGCCTCGTCGATGGTGGCGTCCTTCGGAGCCGCCTTCATGTCCAGCCGTGGCGTCATCACCTCCTTGGCGATGGTGCCGGTGAACCGGAAGATGCGCTGGAGCATCTCCCGTTCGTCCTCCTCGAGGACGCCCGCCCGCTCGCCGGTCTCGATGATGTCGCGGATCTCCTCGCGGGTGACGTACGTCGATTCGATCTCGCCGCGGCCGCCGGTGACGCGGTTGACCTGCCTGGTCAGGTAGTCGAAGGTGACGATGAGCGGCAGCAGGACGTACTCCGAGAGCTTCAGCGGCCCGGCGATGCGGCGGGCCCACGACTCGGTGTTCTCGACGGCGTAGGACTTCGGCGCGCTCTCGCCGAACAGCAACACCAGGGCGGTGACGCCGAAGGTGGCGACGAACACCGCGAGCGACTGCGAGGAGACGTACAGCGCGAGCAGCCCCGTCGCGATCGACGACATCGCGATGTTGATCAGGTTGTTGCCGACGAGGATGGTGACGAGCAGCCGGTGGGGGTCGTCCTTCAGCTCCTGGAGCGTCGCCGCGCCGGGCAGGCCGGGCAGCTCCTCGGCGACCATCGACTCGATCCGGTGGGACGGCAGCGAGAACATCGCGATCTCCGAGGAGGAAAAGAACGCCGACAGCCCCAACAACACCAGAATCGTCAGACCGCCCGCGAGGGCGACGACACCGTCGCTGACCGGAAGGGTCGGGTCGGTGCCGACCTGCACCGCGGTCGCCGGAGACGACACGGAGACGACCATCTGAACGTGGTCGGTACTTGCGGGCCGGGATTAAGGGTTTTGACCCCCTCCCACAGGGTCGCGTTTAGTTAACCGATGCTGGGCGAAAATCCACCGCTGGGCGGGACTGGAAGGGGCTGGGCTCTCGGCGAGCGAGACGACGTAAGCAGAGAGGGATCGAAGATCCCTCAGGCAGTCGGGCGTCGCCCGACGACAGCGAGGGACCGGCGGTCCCTCGGGCCGCTCGCGCGGTGCAGCCGCGCGAGGAGACCGCAGGACGTAATCCGAGGACCGTGGTTCGAACGACGGCTCCGCGAGCCGTCGTTCGTCATCCCGGAAGAGCTTCGCTCTTCCGTAGATCGCGGATCTCCGATCCGCTCACTCCCGGAAACTAAACAGTACCCTCCCGCGGGTAGTGTTCAGATAAGAGACCGAGAGAACAGAACGCGGGAGAAAGCCCTCAGCGCTTTCGACTCCCGCGACTCGCTGCGCGCTTCGGGCGCATTGCGCCCTGCAGTGCTTGCATCGTCGGGGTTCGTCGAGAGCGCCTCGCCCTTTCAGTCCGCCAGGAATCAGTTGACCGGCCGGCAGAAACTGGTTTGTCAATTGGGTCTTATTTGAACACCGCCCTCCCACGGCTGAAGTCGTCGGATTCCTGCGGCGGGATATCGTCATCGCCGGCAACCCGTGCGGCGACGGCGGACGACGGCGACACCCTTAGGCGGCGGCCGGTCGTACCGCGAGATATGAGCGACCCAGCGATCACCGTCTACCGGCTGCAGGCGTGTCCGTTCTGCGAGCGCGTCGTCCGCACCCTCGAGGAACTCGGCCTCGACTACCGCTCGCGGTTCGTCGAGGCGCGGCACTCCCGCCGGGACGTCGTCAAGCGGCTGACCGGCGCCCGGACCGTCCCCGCGCTCGTCGATGACGACACCGGCGTCACGATGAGCGAAAGCGCCAACATCGTCGCCTACCTCGAGGAGACCTACGGCGACGGCGCCACCGACCCGATCCACATCACCGCCAGCGCCGCGGGTGATGCGGAGTGAACCTCGACTTCGACGTCGTCGAACTCGGGCCCGCGGACGCCCCGCCCGTCGGCGAGACCGCCCCCGACTTCACCCGACCGCTCGTCGACGACGAGTACTGGGAGGACGTCGCCCTCTCGGAGCTGACCGACGACGGCCCCGTCGTGCTCGTCTTCCACACGATGGACGGCGACTTCCCGGCGACGTACATCTGGCAGGCGATCCGGGACCGCGGGTGGGACGACTACGACGCCGAGGTGGTCGGGCTGTCGGTGTCGACGCCGTACGAGCACTCGCGGTTCCTCGAGGAGTGGGACATCGCGTTCCGGCTCTTCTCGGACCCGCAGAACGGCGTCGCCGAGGCCTACGGCGTCGTCCACGACCTCGACGGTATGGCGGGCGTCGCCGAGCCCCGGCCGGCCGTCTTCGTGGTCGACGGCGACCGGACGGTACGGGAGGCGTGGGTGTCGACCGAGTGGCCGGAGTTCCCGCCGTACGACGACCTCGAGGCGGCCATCGAAGCGCTGTAACCGTGGCCGACGACGGGCCCGACCTCACGGCGGCGGTCGCGGCGCTGCGGCGCGGCGACCTCGTGGTCTACCCGACCGAGACCGTCTACGGGCTGGGTGCCGACGCCCTCGACGCCGCGGCCGTCGAGCGGGTCTTCGACGCGAAGGACCGGCCCCGCGAGAAGCCCGTCTCGATGGCGCTGCCGGCCGTCGAGGCCGTCGCGGAGTACACCCGGCCGTCGGACCGCGAGCTGACCTTCTGCGAGCGGTTCCTCCCCGGTCCGATCACCGTGCTGCTGGAGCGGACCGACCGCGTGCCGGACGTCCTCGTCGCCGGCGGCGACCGCGTCGGCGTCCGCGTCCCCGACCACGACTTCTCGCGGGCGCTGGCCCGTCGCGTCGGGCCGGTGACGGCCACGAGCGCGAACCGCAGCGGCGAGCCCGGCGCCCGTCGCGTCGACGACGTCGACCCCGCGATCCGCGAGCGGGCCGTCGTCGTCGACACCGGCGAGACACCCGGCGGCGAGAGCACCGTCGTCGACCCCGCCGCCGGCGAGATACACCGCCGCGGGCCGATGACCGACGAGATCGAGGCGTGGCTACGGTCACACCCGGCGTAGAGGTCGGCGGGGGCGCAACCCGACAGCTCACAGCCCGAGCCGCGACCGCAGCGACGCCGTCTTCGTTCCGCACTCCGTCCGGTAGTCGCAGGCGGCACACCGCGCGTCGTCGTCGAGCCGCGGCGGGGGGCCGTCCAGCGACCGGACGGTCCGCAACGCCCGCCGGTAAGCCGCCTTCCGGGCCGTCGTGAGCCGGAGCCGCCGGACGACGCCGTGGGCCGGATACTCGACGATCGCCCGCTCGACGGGCCGCCGTCGCTCCCAGGCCAGCGCCTTCGCGGCCGCGGTCGCGCGGACGGACTGCGGCTCCCAGACGCCCCGCTCGGGCGGCCGACCGGGCGAGACGACGACCGGCCGGGGCGGCTCGGCGAGCAGCTTGTGGGCGACGCCGCGACAGTCCTTGCCCTCCAGTAGGACGTCCCGGTCGGCCGGGTCGACGAGCTCCGCCCAGCAGTCCAGCCGCGCCTTCGCGCTTCCGAGGTTCGAGCGGTACTGCGTCGGCGTGACCGCGACGGGCTCGTCGGCGAGCGACGTCTCCGGCGCCAGAAGTTCGGGGTAACGGAACGCCAGCGCCCGGACCGCCGTCACGTCGTCGGGCGGCCCGGAATCGTCGTCCCGGCGTCGGTGGTAGAGCTGCCGCGGACAGTACGTCGCCGTCGCCAGGTCGGTGAACGTGGGCGTCGCGGTCACGGGGCCGCTGGCCGCGGCTCCGTACTTGAACTCTACGTCGCCAGGCGGCGCTTGGCGAGGCGGGTCAGAAGCGGCGCGTCCCGGAGCCGGAGTAGCCGCGCGATCGCGCGCTTGTCGCCGTCGTTGGCCCGCGTCAGCGTCTCGTCGTCCAGCCGCCGGAGATCCCGCATGAGTTCGTCGTACCGGTCGTTCGGCGCCAGGTACAGCAGCTGCGTCATCCCAGCTCCGACCGCGTGAAGCACTGATCGACCGTCACCGCGGCCGCCCGGCCGGACTTCATGCCCTTGTGGATACCTTCGCCCCACAGCGGGTCGATGGTCGGTACCGTGTCGCCGACCGCCACGAAGCCGTCCGTGCTCAGCGAGTCCGGCGGCTGGATGTGCGCCGACCCGCGGTGCTGGCGGCCCTCGAGGCGGGTGGCGCCCTCGAAGCGGGGGTCGGTGTCCAGCCAGTGGTCGAGGTAGCCGTCGATGGTGCGGTCGACCTCGGCGTACCGCTGGTAGCTGTCGTTGCGGATGTAGCAGAGCCCCACCTTCGCGGCGTCCCCGCCGGTGTGGAAGATCCACGAGTAGCCGCCGGGGGCGTACTCGTGGTCCAGCCGCAGCATCATCGAGTCCCGGAGGTCGGCGTACCCCTCGTGGTCGAGGTCGACGCCCTCGAACTCGTACTCGACGCCGATGGCCTGGTTCCGGCGGTCGAGGTCGCAGACGCGCCGACCGGCTCGCCGTCCTCGACGACGGGCTTGGAGACGCGGGCGTCGAACCGGTAGTCGGCGCCCTTCTCGCGGCCGTCGTCGACGAGGAACTGCTTGAACGCCGCGAAGTCCAGCACCGCCCCCGGTCGGTCCTCGACGAAGTAGTGGTTCGGCGACTCGATGACGACGTCGTCGGTGAAGTTCATCACCACGTCGTCGGGGACGTTGAACGACGCCATCATCGACGGGAAGCTGCCGCCGGTCGACTTGTTACTCTGACGTGGGAACTCCGCTTCGGCCTCCGTCTCCAACACGACGACATCGTACCCCCGGGCCGCGACGTCGCGGGCGCACTGGGCGCCCGCCGGCCCCGCGCCGGCGACGATCACGTCAAAGCGCTCGCGCATAGCGATTCCATGCGCGTATCCGTAATTAGTTTTCCTGACCCGGAAGGGCCGACGGCCGGCCGGCCGGACGACCGGTCAGTCGTCGGCCGGGGCGGCATCGGCGTCGGCGCCGGCGCCGGCGCCAGCGTCGGCCGCGGCGACGGTCGCGCCGCCGGCCTCCAGCGCCTCGACGACCAGCTCCGCGACGTCGACGATCTCGATGTCCTCCTCGAAGCCGCCGGTCTTGCGGCCGTCCTCGTACATGGTCATGCACATCGGGCAGGCGACGACGAACTTCTCGACGGCGGCGCCGGCGTCGGTGTCCTCCAGGGCCTCACGGAGCCGCTCCTCGCTTGGCTTTTCGTCCTGTTCGTTGTCGAGCCACAGCCCGCCGCCGCCGCCGCCGCAGCAGTAGGAGTTCGCCCGGTTGCGCGGCATCTCCTGGAGCTCGCAGCCGGTCGCCCGGACCAGCTCCCGCGGCGCCTCGTACTCGTCGTTGAACCGCCCGAGGTGACAGGGGTCGTGGTAGGTGACCGTGTAATCGAGCTCGTCGCCGGACAGCCCCAGGGCGTCGACGCCGACCAGCTCCTCGACGGCCTGCGTCCAGTGGTACACGTCCACCTCGCCGTCGCGGTTCCAGTAGCCGTCGACGGCGAACTCCATCATCGGGTCGTCGGCGAACTCCGCGAAGTCGACCTCGGGGTACTCGTTTTTGAACGTGTTGTAGGAGTGGGGGTCCGTACAGACGATCGTCTCGTAGTCGCACTCCCGGAAACTGTCGACGAGCGTGCCGGCCTGCTCGACGAAGAGGAACTCCTCGCCGATGCGGCGGACGTCGTTGCCGTCGTACACCTCGTCCTCGTAGAGGATACCGACGGAGACGTCGGCGTGTTCGAAGATTCGGGCCAGCGAGCGGGCGACCTGCTTGTTGCGCTCGTCGTAGCTGGGGTAATCGCCGACGTACCAGAGGTACTCGACGGACGCCTCGCGGGCGTCGGCCACGTCGAACGCCAGCTCGTCGGTCCAGTCGCCGCGGTCGGACGGCGAGTCGCCGAAGGTGTTGCCCTTCTGCATCACGTTCTGGAAGGTATCCTGCAGTTCCGGCCGAACGTCGCCTTGGTCGACGGCCTGGCGGTTCAGCCGGGTGAAGCTCTTGAGGTGCTCGATCTCGACCGGGCAGGCGTCCATGCAGGCCATACAGGCCATGCAGGACTCCATCGTCTCGGTGTCGATGACGCCGCCGCCGTCGGCGATGATCTCTTTCGGCTCGCCGCCGGCGTCGACGGATCGGCGGTACTCCTTCAGGTCGAGGATGACGTCCCGGGGGTCGAGGTTCCGGCCGGAGGCCTTCGCCGGACAGACCGCCGAACAGCGGCCGCACTTCGTGCAGGCGTCCTGGTCGAGCAGCTCCTTCCAGGAGAAGTCGTCGATGGACTCGGCGTTGGTCGCGTCGAGGTCCGAGGGGACGCCCGGCAGGCGGGCGCCGGCCTTCTCGTCGCGCGTGACGACGTTGGCGAACGACGAGAACATGTGGAACGGCTTGGCGTAGGGGATGGCGGCGATGAAGACGAACGCCAAAAGTGAGTGCGACCACCAGGCGACGGGGTAGACGGCGGCGGCCATCGATTTGTCCATGCCGGCGGCGGCGAAGCCGACGGCGACGGCCGTCCCGACGAAGCTGACCGACTCGGGGCCCTGTCCGAGGATGCGCAGCCCCTCCAGCAGGAAGCCGCCGACTCCCAGCAGGAACAGCGACCACACGAGGAAGGCGTCCTCCCAGTTGGTGTGTTTGCCCCACAGCCGTTCCTTGCGGACGGCGTAGCGGCGCCACAGCGCCACCCCCAGTCCGACGACGAACAGCAACCCGAGGGCGTCGGTCACCAGCTGATAGGACAGATAGAAGTCGCCGACCCAGAACGACTCGCCGGTCGCCACCTGGTAGATGTCGAGGTCGATAAAGAGGATCGTCGTCGCGATGAGCAGCGTCAAAAAGCCCCAGAGGATGAACGCGTGCATCAGCCCGCCGACCAGGTCGCGGTTGAACTGCTTTTCGTTCGAGGCGATCACCTTCGCCGCCGAGGCGACCCGCCCTGGCAGGTCGTCGAGGCGGTCGAACCAGTCTTCCGTTCCCTCGGCGTAGCGGGCGAACCGCCCGTAGATGCCGACGGCGGCGACGAGAACCGTCAGGGTGGCGAGAAAGTAAAATACCACCTTCTGGACCGGGCCGATCTGCCAGAAGGTATCCCGGGCGACGTCGCCGCCCGCCTGCAACGGAAGCGCCGATGGCATACGGATGAACGGGGACGTATCCGCTTAAGCCTTGTTACACCGGGTCGTGAGACCGCCGTACGGCGCGTTCACGGGCCGTCGGAGCCTCCGATTGCCGGGTCGTTCATGTCGCGCCGTGGGGGGCAGCCGCCGACGGCCCGACGGCCAGGGGCATCGCCGGGAGATTCCGTCTTGACCTCCGCCCACCCGTGAACGGGTGGGATTCCTTCGCGTCGGCAATCCCATAGGGAATGCCCACCGAAGGCAACGTTCCCTCCGTGCTGGCGGTACTCCGGTTTGCGGGCTCCGCTTCAGCCCATTTTGCAGGGGTTTAGTGTGCTTACCCGTTGCCGGGCTATCCGCTCGCGGCAACCTCGCGCCCAGTCTGGTGTCGCGGTGGCAAGTGCGGGCAGGCTCGCTTTTTGTTGCCGGAGACACCCATCCAACTCCGCGTTTCCCGACTTGCTTGTCACACGATACCATGCCCGATGACTAAAATGTGGGGGTTGCGGGCGAGCGACCCCCCGGTAGGTATTGCAATCTGCTGTCGCTTGCACCCACCGCGAACGGGCGGGCTTCCGCTCGCTATGTGTCAAATCTCCCGCGTCAGGCCGTCCCGGAGGTCCCGGCCGAAGTAGTTGCCGACGGCACCGACGAGCGCGCCGGCGCCGCCGGCGACGGCCGCCAGCGGCGCGCCGATGCCGCCCAGCGCCGCGATGACCACATAGCCCACTAGCGCGCTGGCGCCGAACGCGAGGCCGCCTGCGACGGTGGTTTCGAGGTAGCGCCGTCGCTCGGAAACCAGCCCGAACAGGAACGCCGCGGCGAAGACGCCGAGCAGGCCCACCCCCGGAAGCGGGACGACGGCGTCGACGGCCACCAGCCCGCCGACCGACAGCAGGAGCGCCGCGACGAAGGCCCGCGGCGAGAACAGCCGCTTCGCACGGCCGCCGACCCGCTGACGGAGTCCCGCCTCCTCGGTAGTCCCCGGGTCGGAGGCCTCCTCGCCGAGTTCGACCTCGAACTCGGTGCCGACCTCGCTCTCGGCGGTGCGCTCGCGGGTCCGGGTTCGGTCGCCGCTCATGACGGAGCGAGGGCTCCCAGCGGTATCGGTCTTTCCCAGCAGAACGGTGGCTTTCAAGGGCGCGCGGCCGGTACGGATGGACATGAATCCAGGGGACCGCGTCCGGGTCGATCGCGACGCCGCCAGCTACGAGGGCGTGCTCATGCCGTCGACGACCGACGACCACCTCGTCGTCAAACTCGATGGCGGCTACAACGTCGGGGTCGACCGCGCCGACGCCGACGTGGACGTACTCGAGGCCGACACCTACGACGTGGGCGAACCGGGCGACGCCGACGGCACCTCCGAAATTACCTTCGACGACGAGTTGCCGACCGTCGCGCTCATTTCGACGGGCGGGACCATCGCCTCGACGGTCGACTACCGGACCGGCGCCGTCACCGCCCAGTTCGACGCCGAGGACGTCCTGCGTGCGGTGCCGGAACTGGCGGGTCGGGCGAACTACCGCGGCCGCGTCGTCGCCAACATCCTCTCGGAGAACATGACGCCCGACGTGTGGGTCGACCTCGCGGCGGCGGTCCACGAGGAGATTCAGCGCGGCGCCGACGGCGTCGTCGTGATGCACGGCACCGACACGATGCAGTACACCGCCTCGGCGCTATCGTTCACCCTGGAGACGCCGGTGCCGGTCGTGTTCACCGGCAGCCAGCGGTCGGCCGACCGGCCCTCCTCGGACAACGTCATGAACGCCGTCTGCGCCGTCGAGGCCGCGGCCGCCGACCACTCGGAGGTGCTCGTCTGCATGCACGCCGGCGAGTCCGACGACCGCTGTGCGCTGCACCGCGGCACCCGGGTCCGGAAGAACCACACCTCCCGGCGGGACGCCTTCGAGACGGTCGGCGCCGAGCCGGTCGGCGAAGTCGCCTGGGAGAGCGGCGACGTCTCCTTCCGGCGGCCCGTCGCCGCCCGCGGCGAGGGCGACCCCGCCCTCGAGGCCGACCTCGAGCGGGACGTCGAACTGCTGAAGTTCGTCCCCGGGGCCGGGCCGGCGGCGCTGGAGGCCGTCGCCGACGCCGAGGGGGTCGTCCTCGAGGGGACCGGCCTCGGCCACGTCGACACCACCTGGGTCGACCGCATCGAGGAACTGATCGACGACGGCACGACGGTCGCGATGACGAGTCAGTGTCTGGAGGGCCGCGTCTGCGACCGGGTGTACGACACCGGCCGGGACCTGCTGTCGGCCGGCGTCGTCGAGGCCGGCGACACGCTGCCCGGAACGGCGTACGTAAAGCTGATGTGGGCGCTGGCCAACGCCGACGACCCCGCGGCGACGATGCGTCGGTCGGTCGCCGGCGAACTGCAGGAGCGGTCGGTACCGTGGACGTGACGGTCGACGTCGCGGTCCGACAGGCCCGCCCCGGGGACCGCGAGGCGGTCGCCGCCTTCACCGAAGACACCTTCCCGGAGCTGGGCGGCGACTACATCCCCGACGTGTTCGAAGAGTGGGTCGAAACGGACGGCCCCGACCAGCGCACCCTCGTGGCGGCCGTCGACGGCCGGCCGGTCGGGCTGCTTCAGGCGGTGCTGCTGTCGGACCGTGAGGCGTGGGCCCAGGGGATGCGCGTCGCCCCGGAGTTCCGCGGCGCCTCGGTCAGTCCCGACCTGAGCCACGCCGCCTTCGAGTGGGCGGCCGATCGGGGGGCGACCGTCTGCCGGAACATGGTCTTCTCCTGGAACGCCGCCGGCCTGGGGCAGTCCCGGGCGGTCGGCTTCGAGCCCGCCACCGAGTTCCGCTGGCTCGAGCCGGAGCCCGACCCGGACGCCGACCCCGGGCTCGCGGTCAGTCGCGACCCGGCCGTCGCTTGGGGTACCTTCCACGGCAGCGACGCCGACCGCCACCTCCGGGGGCTGGGGCTGGACCTCGAGGAATCGTGGGCGCTGGCCGAGATCGACGAACACCGGCTCGGGGCGGCGGAGTCGGCGCTGGCTCTCCACGACGGTGACCGCCGGCGGGCGATGAGCTACCGGACGCGGACCTTCGAGCGGGAGACCGACGACGGCGTCGCGGAGACGTGGGCCGAGTACGGCGTCGCCGCCTGGGACGACCACGAGGCGCTGTCGGCGCTGGCGGCGGCCGTCGCCGCCGACGCCGCCGCCGCCGGCGCCGACCGGGCGCGAGTGTTGGTCCCGGAGACGCCGCGGCACGTCTCCGACGCCGCTTACGCCCGGGTGCCGTTCGCCGACGACCCGGACTTCGTCCTGGAACGGGACCTGACCGGCTACGGCGAGCGGTGACCGGCTACGGGCCCACGAGCCGACCGCGACGGCGCCGTCATCGGTGCCACGGTGGTTGCGGTGCAGCCGTCCTCGTTCTCGAAGGTGTGAGTCAGCGTGGTCGACTCCCCGTCGACGGCGACCGTCACCTCGTACTCGCCGGCCTCCTCGAAGGGCGGGAGTTCGACGCCGAACTCGGCATCGGGGGTCCGACTCGCCGAGTAGACGGGGTCCAGGCCGTCCGCGAGCGCCCCGATCTCGACGACGACCGCGTGGCCGGTGCCGTCCCGGTCGACGACGTTCGGGTGCGTCCGGCTGTCGTCCGCTCCCGATCCGCTACGGCCTGCCGTCGGGAAGGGTCAGAGAAGCAGGCTGGCCGCCACCGACCGCGTGGAGGACTACACACCGGGCGACACCGTGCGGCATCGGGCGGGGTAGACGTCCTCCGGTCCGGTAGCGGCCGCCGCACCGGGAGACCGACGGCGACGGCAGCGCTTCGAGATCGGAGCAGAGCCCCCGTGATGCCGGCCCGAGACCCGGGTCGCGCCCGGCGACGTGCCGGCCCGACGCTCCGGCTCGCCGGTCCCGCCGCTACCGGCCGCCGCCGCTGACGGGCGGGAACAGCGCCAGCTCGTCGCCCTCCTCGAGGACGGTGTCGAGGCCGTCGTCCCGGACGAAGGGGTCGTGCTCGTTGCGGAGCACGCGGATGTGGTCGCGGATCTCGCCCTCGTCGTCGAGCACCTCGGCCTCGAGTTCGGGGTGGGCCGCCAGCAGCTGCTCGAAGGCGTCGCCGAACGTGTCGCCCGGGGCGGCGTCGACGATTACACGTCTCGACTCCGCCGCCTCGGCGAGGTTCGCGAAGAGTCGCCACTCCATGTCGGCGCTGGGGTCGTGGCGGTCTTCAGCCTGTCGTCGACAGCAGCCGGTCCCGGTAGGCGCGGTAGACCGCCTCGTCGAAGACGAGCCGGAGGTGTCCCCGGCCGTCGACCGTCCGGTTCTCGTCGTCGTCGCGGCGGACGTCGTCGGGGAGCCGGGCGCGGCGCGGCCCGACGACGAGCGGGTCGAAGCGACTCCGGACGGCGGTGTACCGGACGCCGGCCGGCGTCGGGTCGTCGTTGAGCGTTCCGAGGAACTCGCTGCCGGGGACCATGTCGCGGCCGCCCGGGGTCCGCGCGGCCAGCCGGGCGGCCCGGGTGCCCTGGTGCGGCGTCCCGAGGGTCACGAGCCCGCGAGCCTGCGGTGTCGCCGACAGCTCCTCCAGCGCCCACCGCGCGGCGAGCCCGCCCATCGAGTGGGCGACGACGTCGACCGGCCGGCCGCGGGCGTCGAAGACGGACTCGAGGGCCGCCGCGACGTCGGCGGCGTACTCGCGTGGGGAGCCGCGAGCCTGCCCGACCCGGTCGCCGAGGCTGACGGTGTGGAGGTCCGCCTCGCCGTAGCCGTCGGCCCGGAGGTAGCCCTTGAGCCGCCGCCACCACGGCGTCTCGCCGGTGTCGGCGAAGCCGTGGACGAGCACGACCGGCCGGCGGTCGACGCCGACCGCCTCCGGCCGGAGTCCCGCCGCGTCCCGCCGGAGCAGCCCCCGTCGGTCCGTCGCGTCCATACCGTCGGTCGGCGGCCGACGGAGTATACCTTTTCGCCGCGAGTCGCCGGCGGTACGACTGTTCCCCGTGACGCAACCCTTACCGCCGTCGGCGCGGAACGGCCGGTGATGCGCGACATCTTCGAGCTGCGGGACGCCGACGCCGCCGGCCGCATCGGCGAACTCGAGGTCCCGCGGGCCGGCGTCACCGTCGAGACGCCGGCGCTGCTGCCGGTCGTCAACCCGCACATCCCGACGGTCGAGCCGGCCGCCCTGGAGGCGACCTTCGGCGCCGAGATCCTCATCACGAACGGCTACGTTCTCTACAACAGCGACGACTACCGCGAGCGGGCCCTCGAGGAGGGCCTACACGAGTTGCTCGGGTTCTCGGGGGCCATCATGACCGATTCGGGGTCGTTCCAGCTGTCGGAGTACGGCGAGATTTCCGTGACGAACGAGGAGATCCTGCGGTTCCAGCGGGCGATCGGCTCGGACATCGGGACGCCGGTCGACGTCCCGACGCCGCCGGACGCCGACCGCGAGCGCGCCGAGGACGAGCTGGCGACGACACAGGAGCGGCTGGCGGCCGCCGAGTCGGTCGACACCGGCGAGATGCTCGTCAACGCGCCGGTCCAGGGGTCGACGTACCCGGAGCTGCGGGAGCGCGCCGCCGCCCACGCCTACGGGACCGACCTGGACGTCTTCCCGGTCGGGGGGGTCGTCCCGCTGCTGAACGACTACCGGTACGCCGAGACGGTCGAGACGGTGCGGGCGGCGAAGCGGGGACTGGGCGCCGACGCCCCGGTCCACCTGTTCGGCGCCGGCCACCCGATGACGGTCGCGCTGGCGGTCGCGGCCGGCTGTGACCTCTTCGACTCGGCGGCCTACGCGCTGTACGCCCGCGACGACCGCTATCTCACCGTCGCCGGCACCGACGGCCTCGAGGACCTGGACTACCTGCCGTGTGCCTGTCCGGTCTGTGCCGACTTCACCGCCGGCTCGCTGCGGGCGCTGCCCGACGACGAGCGGGAGCGGCGGCTGGCCGAGCACAACCTCCACGTCAGCTACCGGGAGCTGCGGACGGTCAAGCAGGCGCTCCGGGAGGGGAACCTGCTGGAGCTGGTCGAGCGCCGCGCCCGCGGCCACCCGGCGATGGTCGACGGCTACCGGGCGCTGCTGGACGCCGACCTGGCGGCGGCCGATCCCGTCTCGAAGGGGGCGTTCTTCGGGCTCTCGGCCGACGCCGCCCGTCGGCCGGAGGTCCGGCGGCACCACGACCGACTCGACCGGCTGACCGTCGACGGCGAGCAGGTGCTGCTGTCGGAGGGCGGCGACGACGACCGCTTCGACGAGACCTGGCGGCTCCGGCCGCCGTTCGGGCCGTTCCCGGCGACGCTGTCGGACAGCTACCCGCTGACGGCGGAGCTGCCGGAGCGGCTCGGGCCGGCGGCTTACGAGGCGGCCGCCGAGGGGGTCGGCCGGCTGGCGGCCGCCAACCCGGACGTCGCGTTCACGGTCGCCCACCGGGGGTGGCCGGAGACGGCGCTGTCGGCGCTGCCGGACGACGTCTCGACGCTGGAGCTCGGCCCGGACAGCGAGCCGCCGTCGGATCTCGACGCCGACATCGACACTGACGCCGGCACCGGCGGCTGAACGGCCGTCGCCCGGATCGACGTCCGGCGTCCATCGCCGTCGGACCTCGACGCCGGCAGCGCGCGGGCGATGAAAACGCATTTGCCGGTCGCCCGACTCGCTTCGGGCGATGACCAGCGTCAAGGGGTTCCGCGTCGAGGAGCCCGCGACGGCCGACGGGCTGGGGCGCGGGGCGTTCGTCTTCACCGACGACTACTCGGTGTTCGACTGGGGGACGATGCCGGAGACGGCCGGCGTTTCGACGCACTACCGGGGTGTCGTCGACGGCGGCGCGGTGGTCCCCCTCCCGGCGGCCGGCTCGCCGCCCCGCGAGATGGCCATCGAGCTGACCCGCGTGCCCGACCTCCCCCACGAGGGCCGCGAGTACGACTACGACGCCTTTCACGCCGCCGCCGGCGAGAACTACCTGATCCCGCTGGAGATCGTCTTCCGGAACACCGTCCCGGTCGGGTCGTCGCTGCGGCGGCGGGCCGACCCCGGGGCGTTCGGCCTCGCCCACGAGATCTGGCCCGACGAGCCCGTCGACCTCCCGGAGCCGGTCGTGGAGTTCTCCACGAAGTTCGAGGAGTCCGACCGGTACCTCGACCGCGACGAGGCCGACCGCATCGCCGGCCGGGCCGACGTCGACGAGCTGGCGACGGTCGCCCGCGAGGTCGACGACCTCGTGACCGAGACGGCCGCCGAGGCCGGCCTGAAACACGAGGACGGCAAGATCGAGTGTCTGTACGTCGACGGCGAGGTGCGGGTCGCGGACGTCGTCGGGACGTTCGACGAGAACCGCTTCTCCCGCGAGGGCCAACAGCTCTCGAAGGAGGTCGTCCGGCAGTACCACCGCCGGACCCAAGCGGAGTGGGTCGAGGCGGTCGAGGCAGCGAAGGCCGCCGCCGAAGAGCGGGACGTCGCCGACTGGCGGCGGCTCTGCGAGGCGGAACCGGAGCCGCTGCCGGCGCCCGTCGTCGACGCCGTCCGGGACATGTACTCGGCGGGAGCCAACGCCTACCTCGGCCGGGAGCTGTTCGACGCGCCGGCGCTGGACGAGGCCGTCGGGGCCGTCCGCGACCTGTAGCGGCCGACCCCGAGCGTTTTTCATCGTCGACGGCGAACCCCCGAGTATGTTGCCGCTACAGACCATCTCCGACCCGGCGATGGCGATCGCGGTCCTGATCATCCTCCTGATCCTGGTGGTTCCGGCCGCGTTCGTGTGGGCGTTCGGCCGGAT
>PXSC01000054.1:0-9185 GCA_003023535.1 Halobacteriales archaeon QS_9_70_65
CGCCTCGCTGACGTGGTCGGTGAGCGGCTCCGTGTAGCGGGCGTAGCGGCCGTCCAGCGGCGAGACGGCGTCGAGGGGGCTCCGGTCGGTCATGTGGGGCCGTCGTCCGCCGCCGGCGAAAAGCGTGTCGAAGGGGAAGAGTGGCTCCCGGTAGCGGGCGTCTCGGCGATTACGCCCCCCCGAGCACCGCCGGCAGGGGTACGTCGGCGACCTGGCGGTCCACGACGCCGATGCCGCTGGAACGCTGGCGCGGTCGTTCCCGCGCCGGGAGACGTTCCTCCCCGAGCAGTTCTGAGGGTCGTCGTGGCCGTCGCTTCGGACGGTCCAGCGGGCGCTGTCACCAGTTCGAGACTCCCGCCGGTAGCGGCCGGTCGACCGACATCGAGCGGGACGGTCGAGGCGGTGTTCTCGGCGCCCGTGAACGCGACGTTCGATGTGGTGCTCCCGCCTTCCGACCCGGCCGAACACCCTGGACGCCCCGGACCGCAACTCCTTTTGTCGCGGCGGAGCCCATCACGATCATGAGAATTGCCGGTATGGCCTCGAACCACGGCCGGAACCTGCTCCACCTGGCCGACACGGAGCCGGGCGGTGCCGAGCTGGCCGTCGTGCTCACGAACGAGGAGGGCGCGCCGGTGTCGGAGGGCGCCGCCGAGCGCGGAATCCCGACCGAGGTGGTCGTCAGAGACGACGCGGAGTCGCGGGCCGACCACGAGCGCCGCGTTCTCCGGCGGCTGGAGGGGTACGACGTCGATCTGGTGTGTCTGGACGGCTACATGCGCATCCTCACCGAAACGTTCCTCGAGGCGGCGCCGACGACGCTGAACGTCCACCCGGCGCTGCTACCGTCGTTCCCGGGGTTGGACGCCCACGAGCGGACGCTGGAGGCCGGCGTCGCCGTCAGCGGCTGTACCGTCCACGTCGTCGACGAGACGATCGACGGCGGCCCTATCGTCACCCAGGAGCCGGTGCCGGTGTACGACGGCGACGACGTCGCCGACCTGAAGGAGCGGGTGCTGTACGACGCGGAGTTCACCGCCTACCCGCGGGCGGTGCGGTGGTTCGCGGAGGACCGCGTGACCGTCGCCGACGGCGAGGTGTCGGTCGACGGCGACGAGGACGGCCGGTTTCCCGCCCGCCGGCTGGCCAGCGCCGACCGCGACCGCGAGCTGCGGTACGGCGAGAACCCCCATCAGGCGGCCGCCGTCTACACTGACGACGGCGACGACCTCGCGGGCGTCGTCGGCGCCGACCAGCTGAACGACGGTGCGAAGGCGCTGTCGTACAACAACTACAACGACGCCGACGGGGCGCTGCGGCTCGTCCGGGAGTTCGACGCGCCGGCGGCGGCGGTCATCAAACACACCAACCCGGCCGGCTGTGCGGTCGCCGACGACCTCGCGACGGCGTACGACGACGCGCTGTCGACGGACCCGATGAGCGCCTTCGGCGGCATCGTCGCGCTGAACCGGGTCTGCGACGCCGCGACCGCCGAGGCGATCACCGACTCCTTCAAGGAGGTCGTCGTCGCGCCCGGCTACACCGACGCCGCCCTGGACGTCCTCCGCGGCGAGGAGAACCTCCGCGTGCTGGACGTCGGCGACCTCGGAGAGCCGTCGGCGTCGCCCGTCGAGACCGACCTCGTCGGCGGCCGGCTGGTCCAAGAGCGGGACCGCCAGTCGCTGACCGCCGACGACCTCGACGTCGTCACCGACCGCGAGCCGACCGACGAGCAGGTCGAGACCATGCTGTTCGCCTGGCGGACGATCAAACACGTCAAGTCCAACGCCATCCTCTTCGCCGACGGCACGGAGACGGTCGGCGTCGGGATGGGTCAGGTCTCCCGCGTCGACGCCGTCCGGCTGGCGGCGATGAAAGCCGACGAGCACGCCGAGGGCAAGGACGCCGACGGCGCCGTCATGGCCTCGGATGCGTTCTTCCCGTTCCCCGACGGCGTCGAGGCCGCGGCCGACGCCGGCGTCGAGGCCGTCGTCCAGCCCGGCGGGTCCGTCAACGACGAGGACGTCATCGAGGCCGCGAACGACCGCGACATGGCGATGGCGTTCACCGGTCAGCGCGCGTTCAAGCACTAGAAGCCCACTTTTTACACGGGCCGGCCTGCGGCCGGCCCGGCAAAAACGTGGGGAAAATATGCGCGACTCGCTCCTGTCGCGGGCCTGGCGGCCCGCGGTAGTCGTGGTCGCGACGAGGACGATGTCGTTCACCGGCTGGCGGTCGTCTGAGCACTGACGGCACGACGGCGGCGGGTCGAGCCGCCACCGCGGGCGTTTTATCGGCGGCGGCCGTCGGCCGCCGCCCGCGGTCATCAGATTCCGTTGGAATCTGATAGGCAATCAGACCGCTCCGCGGTCTGATGACGGCAAAAACGTGGGGGAAATACGCGCGCCTCTCTCCAGTCGCGTGTCCTCGCTCGGCTCGGACACGCGGTAGTCGGTCGGCGCGACGACGACTCGACGGCTCCGCGGTCTCGTCGCCGGGTGCGTTCGCCGTCAGTTACAAGACTCCTGTGTACGTTTACACGTACATGGGGTCGAAGACGATAACCGTCACCGAGGAAGCGTACGAACGGCTGAAGGCGCACAAACGCGAGGGAGAGAGCTTCACCGACACGCTCCTTCGGTTGGCCGGCGAGCGGAACGGGCGGTGGGACGGATACGGCTCGTTGCGCGACGTCGACGGATTCCGCGAGGCCGTCGAGGAAGGCGGGGAGACGTTCGACGAGGACGCGACCGACCGACACCGACGAATCTTCGGGACCGACGACGGATGAAGGCCGTCGACGCCACCTTCCTCGTCGACTACCTGACGGAAGACGACGAGGGGCCGGTGGCCGAGTTCCTCGAGACCACCGAGAACGAGCCGCTGTACGCTCCGACGCTCGTGTTGAACGAGGTGTACCGCGGCGCGGTGTTCGCCGACGGTGCCGAGACGGTCGACGACCTGTCCCCACGGCTCGAGTGGCTCGAACGACTTCCGTTCACCGACGCGAGCGCGAGGGAGGCCGTTGCCGTCGAACGGGAGCTGAAAGCCGACGGCGAGCCGATAAACCGTCTCGACGTGCTCATCGCCGGTGTCGTCCGGGAGGTCGGCGCCGAACTCGTCACTCGCGACGAGCACTTCCGTGCGGTCGACGGTCTCGAGATGGTGGAGTACGCCGAATGACCAACCACGTCATCCGGTGACCGTGTCCGGCGGGTCGATGGCCGCCTCCCGTGCGGCTCGCATCGCCTCGCGGTGTCGCTCACGAACCGCCGCCATCTCGTCCGGATTGGCGTAGTAGTACGTGAACACGCGGTGGACGTCAGCCCTCGACAGGTCGAGCTGGTCGGCAACTTCGCCGACCGGCGTTCCGCCGTCGATGGCCAGCTCGGCGATCTACCTGACGGACACCCGACGTCCTTTGAGGCGAGAGTTGCCGCCCATCGCGTTGTCGGTGCTGATGACGCCGTCCATCGACCGATTGTTATCCGTTATTATAATGACCCTTCAGCCGTCGGACCATCTTCCTTGCCTGACCACCACGGCCCCCTTCACCGGGGGTGACCGTTCATCACCGTTATCACCCTCTCGCGAGCAGTTGTCCCGTGCTGTTCCCCGAGACGATAACGACTGACCGACTCCGGCTAAAGCGGCTCTGTCACGAGACGGTCGACGTTTTCGAGTACCACGCCCTGTGTTCCCGGCAGGAACCGGCCATCGAGGAGGTGACCGAGTACCTCCCGTGGGAGCCCCACGAGACGGTGAAGGAAACCCACGACTACATCGACGAATTCGAATCGGAATGGGAGGCGGGCACGCGCGCCGAGTACGTCATCCGACCCAAGGAGGGCGCGCCGGGTGCGGGCGAAACCGTCGGCGCGGGCGGCCTGCTCGTCGACTGGGAGACCCGAACCGGCCGACCGGCAATCTGGCTCCGGAAGGCGTTCTGGGGGAACGGATACGCCGGCGAGCGGGCCGAGGCGATGCTAAAGTTGGCCTTCGACCGGCTCGGCCTGGAACTCGTCGCGGTGCCCGTCGAGGACGGCAACGACAGGTCCAGACGGGCCGTCGAAACGTACGTCGAGGCCTACGGCGGCGACTACGACGGTCTCGTCCGCAACGCGACGGTCCGGCCTGACGGTCGCATCATCGACCACCACCGCTACACCGTCACGGAAGCGCAGTACCGCGAGGCAGTGGGCGGCGCGTAACCGGCCACGGACCGGTCGACGCAGGACGCAGGGAAGACGAGTGACCTTTGAGGCTTCCCCTCGACTTCTCGAGTATGTCCGAACTCGACGACGCAGTCGAGGAGTTTCTTGAGCGGGCCGACACCGCCTACGAGGAGTACGATCACGGCTACGCCGACGCCGACGCGACGCTGCGGCGGCTGGAGCGGCACCTCAAGCGGCTGCGGGACGCCGTCGAGGAGTGACCGCGGGCATCCAGCAGAGTTAACCCGACCCGCGCCCGCCTGTGGGAACATGACGGAGTTTTCTGCACGCGTCGAGAAGGTTTCCATCAGCGGCATCCGCGAGGTGTTCGAGGCGGCGGGCGCCGACGCCATCAACCTCGGGCTCGGACAGCCGGACTTCCCGGCGCCGGAACACGCTCGACAGGCGGCCATCGACGCCATCGAGGCCGGCGAGACGGACGCCTACACCTCCAACAAGGGCACGCTCGAACTGCGGGAGGCCATCGCCGCGAAACACGGCCGCGACAACGGCTTCTCGGTCGATCCCGACGACGTCATCGCGACGGCGGGCGGCAGCGAGGCGCTGCACGTCACCATCGAGGCCCACGTCGACGAGGGCCAGGAGGTCATCGTCCCCGACCCCGGGTTCGTCTCCTACGAGGCCTTGACGCACCTGGCCGGCGGCGAGCCGAAGCCGGTGGCGCTGCGCGAGGACCTGACGATGTCGCCGGCGGCCGTCGAGGACGCCATTACCGACGACACCGCCGCCTTCGTCGTCAACAGCCCCGCCAACCCGACCGGTGCCGTCCAGAGTGAGGCCGACATCCGCGCCTTCGCCCGTATCGCCGACGACCACGACGTCCTCTGTATCTCCGACGAGGTGTACGAGCCGTTCGTCTTCGACGGCGAGCACTACTCGCCGATGACGTATGCCGACTCGGACGACGTGGTCGTCGTCAACGCGGCCTCGAAGTTCTACTCGATGACCGGCTGGCGGCTGGGCTGGGTGACCGCCTCCCACGAGCGCATCGAGCGGATGCTGCGGGTCCACCAGTACGTCCAGGCGTGTGCCTCCGCGCCCGCGCAGTTCGCCGCCGAGGCCGCCCTCGACGGCCCGCAGGACCACGTCGAGGAGATGCGCGAGGCCTTCGAGCGCCGCCGGGACGTCCTGGTGGACGGCCTGGAGGACATGGGCCTACAGGTGCCGACCCCGCGCGGCGCCTTCTACGCCATGCCGCGGGTGCCCGACGGCTGGGTGGACGAGGCCATCGACCGCGGCGTCGTCGTCGTCCCCGGCGAGGCCTTCGGCGACCACGGCGCCGGTCACGCCCGCATCTCCTACGCCGTCGGCATCGAGACGCTGAAGGAGGCCATCGAGATCATGCGCGAGACGACGAAGGCGGTCCGGTGACGGCGGCGACGCGGGCCGCCCAGCCTCCGGTTCCCGTCGAAGCCCGACCGCGAGCCGCCGAGTGTATCGGTCGCTGTAGAAGGACACTCACCGGTCGCTCGTGCGTTTCGAGAGACGCGACGAAGAGACCATTTATTCGGACTAACTGCCGCTGCCGCCGGGATAGCGGGCTGTAACAGGACCGCGGAGCGGTCATCCGGGCGGGTGACCGTACCGTACCTCGAGGTCGAGAACTACGAGACCTCCGCGGCGACGGTCCGCGGCGACGGTGACGGTACTGCTCATCGACACGAACCAGAACGTTCACCTCCGGAGGACGGTCGAACCATCGAGCACGCGACCGTCGGCGTCTCGCCCCGTATCGCCCTCGTCGCGTCCGGCGCCCACCGACGATGGACTGATATCCCGGCCGCCCCTTCCCGTGCTCGTGACCGACGGGCCCGCGGATACCGAGGGTGACCCGGCCGAAACGGCGACGGTGAGAGCAGATCCGACCGGCCTCGCGGCCGTCCGGCGCCGCCCTCGTGCCCGGCAGTTGTTGGTCGTGGCGCTGGTCGTCGCGCTCGTCGGCGGGTTCGCGCTCGCGGTCGGGCCGCGTCGGGTGGCGAGCGAACTGGCGGGGCTCGACCCGCGGTGGTTCGCCGCCGCCGTGGCCGCGTCGCTGCTGTCGCTTGCGATCTGGAGCGAGGCCCAGCGTACCCTGTTCACCGCCGCCGGCGCCACGGTCCCGGCGGGCCGGTTCCTGCTCGCGTACGCCGTCGGCAACTTCGCCAAGCGGACGCTCCCCGGCGGGCGGCCGGGCGCGACCGGCGCCGCCCCGCGGCTGGTCGCCCTGCTGGTTGCGATCGCGGCGGTCGCGCTCGGCCTGGGCGGACTCGTCGCGGCCCGCCCCGGGCCCCCGACCCGCCTGCTACACGCGCTGGCGACCGCCGGCCGTGCCACCGTCGGCCGGCTGTCGGCACGGGCCGACGCGACGCTCGCGCGCGAGCGGATCGACCGGGCGATCGCCGACGTCGGCGAGACGACGCGAGGGATCGGCCGGTCGTGGACCGCGTTGGCGGCGACGTTCCTGCTCACGGTCGCCGGCTGGGTGGCCGGAGCGCTGGCGCTGTCGGCGATTCTGGTGTCGCTCGGCCACCCCGCCGCCCCCGCGGTGGCGGTGCTCGCGGTCCCGTTGTCGGGCCTCGGCAACGTCGTGCCGCTGCCGGCCGGCCTCGGCGGCGTCGACGCCACCCTCGCGACCGTGCTGGTGGCGACGCTGGGGCTGAACCTCGTCGCCGCCGGGGTCGTCGTCCTGGCGTACCGGCTGGCCTCCGACGGCGTGTTCGTCCTCGCGTAGCCGATCGTCCCGTTTTCGACCTTTCCGGACAGCTCGGCTGCCTGCTCGCGGAGGTCGTCACCGCGGTCGCCCATCAGGGACGACAGCCCGTCGAGGTCGACCTGTTCGGCCACCTGGTCGCGCATCGCCAGCAGGTCCTCGCGGTGGTCGCGGACGCCCCGGATCTCGAAGCCGGCGCGCTCGACGCGCGCTCGCAGGCGCTCGCGGTCGCGGTCCATTCCGTTCGTGAGACAGAGCGCCCCCGCGACGAACGGCGGCAGCCGTGCCTCCTCGTCCTCGCCGTCGGTCACCACGTCCGAGAGGGCCAGCCGGCCGCCTTCGTCCAGTACACGGCGGGCCTCCGCGAGCGTCCCCGCCACGTCGTCGGAAAGACAGAGCGTACACTCGGCCAGCACCACGTCCGCGCTGTCGTCCCGGACGGGGAGCGTCCCGAGGTCACCGCGGACGACCGGGGCGTCGACCGCGAGTTCCTCGTCGAGGCCGGGATCGCGGTCGAGGCCGAGCGGGCGGGCGCCGCGTTCGGCGGCCAGCGCCAGCGACTCGCCGCCGCCACAGCCCGCGTCCAGCAGCCGCGTCCCCGCGGCGACGTCCGCCCGGTCCATGAGCTCGCGGGTGGCCGCCGCTCCGCCCGGGTGGAGCGGGTCGTCGGTCAGTTCGCGGAGCGCGGCCCACGGGTTCGAGAGGGCGGCTTCGAGGGGGTTCATCAGTCGTCGTCCTCCCCGGCGTAGTGGGAGACCTCGCCGGGGTCGGCGTCGGACGCCGCGTCCGGCTCCGGTAGCTCCGCCTCGACCGCCTCGGCCGCGCGGTCCGCGAACGACGAGGGCGCGCCCACCGAGTCGCGGCCGCCCCAGTCGTTCCGGTTGCGGATGGCGTACTCCCCGTCGTCGGTCGTCATGTTGTACGCGCAGAACGGAACCAGGTCGCCGGTGTCCGTCGGCACGGAGACACAGCAGTTCGACAGCTTGCCGGCGTCGCCGGCGTCGACGTCCATGAACCCGGTGAAGGAGACGGCGAGGACGTCGCCGAACATCTCGAGCACCTCGTCGGGGACGCCGGGGATGGGCGTCGAGTCGTCGCCACAGCAGCCGACCGCCGAGCAGACCGCGTCGCCGCCGAGTTCCGTTCCCGCCATCATCTCCAGCCACTGTTCCTCGCCGATCATCGCGGACATCTGCTGGTACAGCTCCGGGGAGACGTACCGTGCGAGCGAGGAGATCTCGCCGTCGTCGCCCCGGACCAGAATGGAGGCCATCTGACAGGTGGCCGAACAGCAGGGAATCGGCACGAAGTCCCGCTGGCCGATCCCGTCGAGCTGATCGGCCAGGGCGCCGGCGGCCTGGTCCAGGCTGAAGCGACCGCCGTGTTCCTCGTAGCGGCCGAACTGCGCCACCGGCTGGAAGTTGACCGACTCGATCACGTCGAGGTTGTCCATCGCGAACGACACGATCTCGCCCATCTCGTCGTCGTTGACGTCCGGAACGACCGTCGGAACCAACACGACCGGGAGGCCGGCCTCGCGACAGGCCTCGATCGCCGCTCGCTTCTCGGCGACGATGTCGACCTCGCGGATGTCCTCACTCGCCTCGCCGCTGAGCCCGTCGAACTGGAGGTAGATCGCCGTAACGCCGGCGTCGGCCAGCCGCCGGGCGTAGCCGTTTTCGGTGCCGAGGCGGATCCCGTTCGTGTTCACCTCGATGTGCGAAAAGCCCATGCCGCCGGCCAGCTCCACCAGCTCGGGCAGATCGTCGCGCACGGTCGGCTCGCCGCCGGAGAACTGGATCGGCCGGGTCTCGCCGTCCTGCTTGACCGTCTCCAGCAGGTCGACCACCTCCTCGGTCGGGCGGTGGGCGCCGCTCGGACTGGAGCTGGCGAAGCAGAACGAACACGAGAGGTTGCAGCTTTCGGTCACCTCCACCACCGCGAGACAGGCGTGGTCGTGGTCCACGACGAGGTCCTCCTCGGGGGCGGGCTCCGGGGAGACGTCGCCCGCCATCTCGTGGGCCCACCTCCAGTGCTCGACCGACCCCCATATCTGCCGGCTGCTGGCCCCGTGGTCCGGGCACTCCCGGGCGAGGTGGACGCGGTCTCCGCGAACCTCGTAGCGGCCGGGGATCCGCTCGAGGCAGTCGGGACAGAGGCTCGTCGTCTCGGCCAGAACGGAAACGTCGGATGACACGGCCCCATCGGTCGACGCTCGGAAAATAAATCTGTTCCCAAATGTACCCCAAAATACGCCGAGT
>PXSC01000054.1:9209-23996 GCA_003023535.1 Halobacteriales archaeon QS_9_70_65
GGCTTTCACCACGTCGATCGCGCCGGCGTCGACGTCCTCGACGTCCATCCGCATCGGGATGAAGTTCCGCTTCTCGAAGTCCTCGCGTTCGTCTTCGGTGCCGACGGTGCACCACAGTTGCGGCCGGTCGGGACCGTGCCACTCGCCCTGCCGGGAGACCCCGAAGCAGACGTACTCCCGGCCGTCGTACTCGATGACGGCGTCCTTGCGGATGCCGGGGTCGCCGTGGATGATGAGCCGCTTCATGACCGTGCCTTCGACGGAGTTCGGGTTAAGCGCTTCGAAGGGCGAAACGGGGAACGCGCCGCGCGGTCATCCCCTCGCCGGCGAGCCATCGGCGGCGGCCGCCCGCGCGTACAGCACGCCGCCGCCGACGGCCGGCAGCAGGGCGACCGCGACTCCGAGCAGCGGCCACGCGAGCGCGCCGATGCCGGCGGGCCACCACGGGTGAATCGCCGCGACGCCGGCGACGTACGGGAGCGCCACGAGCCCGATGCCGCCGGCGACCGACCGGCGGGGGAGTCGGGTACCCTGGAGGCGGTAGATCCCGTAGGTCGCGAGCGCCACGAACAGCAGGCCCAGTCCGTATCGCCCGTAGAGTCCGGGATCGAGCGGTTCCAGCGTCGTTACGACGGCGCTCCGCGTCCCGGCCGTCGCACCCGACCCGGTGACGACGTAGGTGTTGTCCGGCCGGGGGGCCTGCCAGGCGGCGGCGCGGTCCTCCTCGGTCGTCGCCACGCCGGTCCAGACCGCCCGCCCGTCGCCGACGGTCGCGCCGGCGGGGTCGTTGACGATTCGCCCTCCGTCGGGCGCCGCGACGACGAACCGGTCGGCGTTGACCACGTACCGGTTCGTCTCGCCCTCGCCGGTGAGGTACGGCACCACGAGCAGGCCGAGGCGCTGACGAGCGACGCCGCGGTCGACGAACTCGACGGTGAGCGTGCCGTCCTCGACGTCGACGGTCGGGTCGGTGGGGTCCGCCGGCGGCCTGGACCGGTCGTTGAGGGCCTCGTCGACGAGGGACTCGACCCGGTCGGGGTTCGCCTGCCACTCGCCGGCGGTCGGGTCTGCCACCTCGTTTTCGACGCGCCAGTGGACGTCGCCGTTCTCGCGGACCTGGAGCGTCGCGTCCGTCGCGGTGACGTCCTCGTGGAAGGCCTCGCCACATATCGCACAGACGGGGGTCGGCGGTGGCGCCGCGACGACGCCACCGGCCGCGACGAGGAGGGCGACGAGCGCGAGCACCGTCAGGGCAGTCGGTCTCGGCATGTTCGCGCCAGTTAGCGCCCATGATCAAATGTCTTCGGGTGCCGTACCGCCGACGACCGCCGGCCGTCCTCGGCGTGGAAACCAAACCCGTTTTAACCCGCGGCGCGCTACCGACCGGTACCGATGGAGATGCCACGCCGGTTCAACTCGCACTGTCCGCACTGCAACTCCCACCAGGAGATCGAAGTCGAGAAGGTCCGGACGGGCCAGTCCTCGGGGACGAAGTGGGACGCCCGCCGCACCCGCCGCGGGAAGGCCGTCATCGGCAACGCCGGGCGGTTCTCCAAGGTGCCCGGCGGCGACAAGCCGACCAAGAAGACCGACCTGAAGTACCGCTGCAGCGACTGCGGCCGAGCAGGTCGTCTTCGGCAAGGCCGCAAGCGTCGTCGACTGTGCGGTCTGTGGGTCGACGCTGGCGACGCCGACCGGCGGCGAGGCCGACTTCCACGGCGAGGTTCTCGAGACGGTCCAGGCCAGATAGGGCCGACCGGCGGGCGAACGGAAGGCGCAAACCCGGTTACTGGCGACCTACGGATTCTGAGGACGATCGTACTCCCGTCCAGCATCCGCGCCGAGCGGAGCGAGGCGCGGTTCCCCGGCGGCGACCGAAGGGAGCCGCCGGCCTTTTTTCATCGACGTTCGGAAGACGCGAAGCGTCTTCCGCAGCCCATCAGAAACGCTGTGCGTTTCTGAGGACGTTTTTCAAGGAGGGTTCCCGCAGCGAGCGAAGCGAGCGAGGAAACCCGACGCAGAAAAAGGTCGGAGGGTTTATTCTCGTCACACGGCTACCGCGTCGTATGCAGTACAGCGGCTGGCCCACGCCGAGCGAACTCGTCGTCGGACGCGTCGACGAGATCGAGGACTTCGGCGTGTTCGTCGACCTCGAGGAGTACGAAGACAAACGCGGGCTGGTCCACGTCAGCGAGGTGGCTTCGGGCTGGATCAAGAACGTCCGCGACCACGTCAACGTCGATCAGATGGTCGTCTGCAAGGTACTGGAGGTCGACGAGGACGCCCAGCAGGTCGACCTCTCGATCAAAGACGTCAACGACCACCAGCGCTCCGAGAAGATTCAGGAGTGGAAGAACGAGCAGAAGGCCGACAAGTGGATGGAACTGGCCCTCGGCGAGGGCGTCGACGACGAGACGTTCGGCCGGGTGGCCAACGAGCTCATCGAGGAGTACGGCACGCTGTACGACGGCTTCGAGGAGGCCGCCATCCACGGCCCGGAGGCCCTCGAGGGGACCGACCTCGCGGACGACGAACTCGAGGCCGTCGTCGAGACCGCCCGAGAGAACGTCTCGGTGCCGTACGTGACGGTGACGGGCTACGTCGATCTTGAGGCGCCGGGGCCGGACGGCGTCGAGGACGTCCGCGAGGCGCTGTCGGCCGCCGAGGGCAACGGCGAGGCCCTCGCGAGTGCCGACGGGGGCGAGGACTCGGAGAATGGTCCGTCCGCCGGGGTGGCCGAGGAGGTCGACCTCGAGGTCACCTACGTCGGCGCCCCGGAGTACCGCATCCGGGTGCAGGCGCCCAACTACAAGACCGCCGAGTCCCAGCTGGAGGAAAGCGCCGACCGCGCGGGCGAGGCCATCGAGGCCGTCGGCGGGAGCGCCGACTTCCACCGCGAGCGCCGCACCGACGAGGAATGAGGGCCGACATCCGGGTCTGTTCGGCGTGGGCGACCGAACACGACGCGCCCGTCTACACCCTCGGCGAGGCCTGTCCGGAGTGCGGCGCCGACGCGGAGAACAGCGCCCCCGCCCCGTACAACCCCGAGGACCCCTACGGCGAATACCGGCGCCGCGCTCGCCGCCGGGACTGACGGCCGACACATCGCCGTGTTCTTATGCCGGCCGGACCCTTCCACCTCTCATGGACGACTTCGAAGTCGAGGCGGCGGTCGACGACGACCCCGATCTCGAGGCACCGGTGCTCGTCGAGGGGCTGCCGGGCGTCGGCCACGTCGGCAAGCTGGCCGCCGAGCACCTGCTGGAGGAGTTCGACGCCGAGCTGGTCCGGCGGGTGTACTCCGAGCACTTCCCGCCGCAGGTGACCGTCGAGGACGGCCGGACGACGCTGGCCGGCGCCGAGATACACGCGATCCGCGACGCCGACCGCGACCTGCTGGTGCTGACCGGCGACCACCAGGCCGGCGACGGCCCGGGTCACTACCGGCTGACCGAGGGCTTCCTCGACGTCGCCGAGCGGTTCGGCGTCGAGCGCGTCGTCGCGATGGGCGGCGTCCCGACCGGCGAGCTCGTCGACGAACCGGACGTGGTCGGCGCGGCGACGACGGAGGCACTCGTCGAGGAGCTCGAGGGCGTCGGCGTCGAGTTCCGCGAGGACGAACCCGCCGGCGGTATCGTCGGCGTCTCCGGGCTGCTGCTGGGGCTGGGCGAGCGCCGCGGGCTGGAGGCCGCCTGCCTGATGGGCGAGACGAGCGGCTACCTCGTCGACCCACGGAGCGCCCGCGTGGTGCTGGAGGCGCTGCAGGCGGCCGTCGGCTTCGAGGTCGGCTACGACGCCCTCGCGGACCGCGCCGAGGAGATGCAGGAGGTCGTCGAGCGCGTCCAGCAGATGGAAGACGGCCCGGCGTCCGGCGACGAGGATCTCCGGTACATCGGCTGACCGGGTCCAACACGCTCTTAACCGGGTCGCTCCAAGGTCGGCCGTGGTCGAACCGCTGTCGTCGCTGCCGCGCTGGGTCTATCTCGGCGTCGCTGCCGGTGCCGTTGCGACCGTCGGCGTCGCCGCCACCTTCGTCGTCGCCGGGCGACTCCTCCCGGACGGCTCCGGGGTCACCGACGGCGGGGGATCGGGCCGGTCGGATCGGTCGGACCGCTCGAGCCGGTCGACCGAGGATATTCGCCGCGAGGAGATCAGGGCCTACCTCGACGACATCGACGAGCGGTTCACCGAGGACGCCGACGTCGCCGGCGAGCGGGTCGCCTTCCACCTCCCCGAGCGGGACGTCGCCGTCACCTTCGACGCCCGGACGTTCCTGGCACTGGAACGGAGCCCGACGCACGCCATCCTCGTCGAACACGAGATGCCGGGTGTCGCGCTCGGCGACCGACTACCGTTCGAGACGCCGGAGCCGTCGCCCGGCGCCGACGCGGACCGGGACGCAAACACGAACACGGAAACGAACACGAACGCGCGCGTCGGCCCGGGCGGTCCCCGCGGCGCCGGAACCGCCGGCGCCGACCGCCTCGAAGGCCGGGCGGACGTCGCCGAGGCAGCCTTCGACGTGCTGGGGCTGTCCCGCGGCGCCGACGAGGCGGCCGTCCGGCGGGCCTACCGCCGGCGCGTCAAGGAGGTCCACCCCGACCACGGCGGCACGAGTCGACATCACCGACGACGTGGTTCGCCAGCTCCGGGACGTCCTCGAGGCAGAGGTCCTGGACGACGAACACAATTACATGGGCGCGCGCTTCGCCGCGATGGACCTCGGCCACAACGAGCTGGCCGCCTTCGTCCGCGAGGCCGACGCCGCCACCTACTACGAGGCGCTGCAGCGGGCCAAGCGGCCGGAGCGGCCGGAGTAGCGGTCGTACTGACCATTACGGGTCTTCACCGCCGATATCGGGAGAATCGGTTTCTTAGAGCCCAAGTATCCTCTTTTCGCCGCCATGGTAAAAATTACTGCAATAATCAGTGTCAGTCGTCGGCGGCGTCGGCGTTCCACTCGGCCTCCGACAGCGTCCGCTGGACGACGTCGGTGTCGACCGACCGCGCCAGCGTCCGGAAACCGGCTTCCTCCTCGCGGTCGTCGGCGTCGGCGACCAGCCGCGAGACGATGAACTCCGGCGTCGACCGGCCGACCTCGCCGAACCGGGGCTGGTAGTCGACCTCCAGTTCGAGGTCGTCGGTGAGCCCTTCGGCGAAGATGCCGTCGACGCGGGCCGGCTCCGGCAGCGGCTCCAGGTCGTCCGCGAGGTGCGTCACGAACGTCCCGAGGGCACCCTCCTCGACGGTCAAATCGACCAGCCCGTACAGCAGGTCCGCCGCCCGGCCGGGCTCGGTGATGGCCTCGAACTCGTCGACCAACATGAGCGTCCGGTCGCCGGAGACCAGCGGCGGGACGACCGACCGCAGCGTCGACTCGAGGACGCCCGCGTTGAAGCTGGCGTGACGCCGGTGGAAGACGATCCGGTCGCACGGCGAGACGACGGCCCGCTCGGCCGGCACCGGCAGCCCCATGTGGGCGAGCAGCTGCACCTGACACAGCGTCTCCAACAGCGTCGTCTTGCCGCCGCTGTTGGCGCCGGTCAGCACCGACACCCGGTCGCCGGTCGGCGGCGAGAGGTCGTGGTCGCCGAGGGCGTAGGTCACCGGCTGGACGGGCCCGTCGGCGGCCGCGAGCGAGAGGTTCCGCGCGTCCGCGACGGCGAGGGTCCCCCAGTCGGCGTAGTCGGGACGCGTCAGGTCGAAGGCCTCGGCGAAACGCGCCAGCGAGAGGTCGCGGCCGACCTCGGCGACCGCTCGCCGAGCGCGATCGACGTCGCCGCCGGTGGCCTCGAGGTCGGCCTCCAGCTCCTCGCGGACGGTCGTCTCGCGCTCGTCGACCGCCGCGTCGAGCTCCGCCCGGAGCGCCCGCAGCGACTCGGAAACGAACGCCGTCGCGTCGGCGGCCTCGGTCGCCGCCGCCTCCCGGACCCGGGCGGGGTCGACGGTCGTCTCCGCCCGCACGTGGTCGACGAGCTCCTCGCGGACGTCGGCGGCCTCGCGGACGCCCTCCGAGCGGAGTTCCTCGACGATCGAGGCGGCGTCGGCGACCATCGCGTCGACGGCCTCGCGGTCGGCCCGCAGGCGGTCGAGCTCCTCGTCGGCGCCGGCCAGCCGATCGTCCGACAGCGCCTCCAGCGCGGTCGCGGCGTCGGCCAACCGATCGGCGTCGAGGGCGGTCACCGGCTCGAAGGCCAGCCCCGAGACGCCGGCCTCCTCGAGGGCGACGACGGCCCGGACGGCCGCCAGCCGGCCGCCCTCGGCGGGGTCGTGGGCCTCGAAGGCCGCGAGCACGTCCCGGCGGGTCGCGTCGTCGAGGCCGGCCCACGTCTCGACGGCGGCCTCGACGGCGTCGAGGCGCTCCTCGGCGGCCGCCCGGTCGGTCAGCGGCGTCAGCGTCCGCACCCGGCCGGCGGCGTCGTCGTTGACCGCGAACGCGGCGGCCGCGTCGATGAGCTCCTTGTACACCGACCCGGCCGCCCGGCCGACCGTCGACTCCAGCGTCGCCGTCGTCTTCGGGCCGACGCCCCAGTAGTCCTCCAGGTCCATGGAGGAGCCATCGCCCAGTGCTAAGTTAGCGGTTGCGTTCGCTCGCGCCACCGGCTACCGGTGGACGTAACGTTTGACACGTATCAGCCGTCATGGTCCCCGGGCTGAACGTATCATTGCTCATATCAATCGGTAGGCGAACCGGGCGAGCGGCGCCGCCCCGGCGGCGCTGGATGGGTCCTTTGGACGTCTTTGTCACAACTCCTTTTATAGAGGAGTCCGCTCGTAAAATCAAGACGGTCGGCTCCGGCCGCCGTCAGGCTCGAACATCCATGTACGATAGACGCGATTTCCTCAGGGCGACGGGTGCGGCGCTCGGCACGGGTCTCGTGTCGGGCGCCGCGGGCGCACAGTACGACCAGTTCGAGGGGTACCGGCTCGTCGGCGAGGCGCCGGTCCCGGGCATCTACGAGGTGGTGACGCGTGGCGACTGGGCGTACGCGGCGACGGTGACGACACCGTCGACGCGAAGGTGGCCGGCGACGTCGCGGCGGTAGCCCACAACGGCAGCCCCCAGGGAATCAGCCTGTTCGACGTCTCCGACCCGGGTGATCCGTCCTTCGAGACGTTCTATACCGACAAGGACGAGATCCACAACTGCGACCTCCAGCAGGCGCCGGACGGTCGCGTGTACGCGTACCTCTGTGTCAGCGACTCGTTCAACAAGGCCCGCATGGTCACCGTGGACGTGACCGATCCGGCCAACCCCGAGACGCTGGAGGGCAAGGGCGACTACACGGACGGCACCGAGGTGCCGGACGAGGAACGCGGCACGGGCGGCGCCTGGATGCTCCAGGACGCCCAGGCGGAGATGGCCAACGGCTCCAACAGCCCGAACCACGACCTCTACGCCGTCAAGACCGACGCTGGGAACGAACTGGTGTACAACTGCTTTTGGGACTCCGGGGTCGTGGTCGTCGACGTCACGGACAAGCTGAACCCGGTCGCAGTGGGGCACTTCGGCGGCACGCCACACGCCACGGGCGACCTCGTCGACTACGTCACCGGCGAGAAGACCAACGCACACTACACTCAGCCGACGCCCGACCTGGACTACACGCTCGTCGGCGCCGAGACCTTCCCCGGTCCGGCGGCGCCGCCCGGCGGCGACGCGGCCGAACCCGTCGGCGACCACGGCGGCATCCGCGTGTTCGACACTCGCGACGTGAAACCGCTCGCCGAAGGCGGCCGCGCCATCTATCCCGAGACCGACCAGGACGCCATCGAGACCCGCGGGTTCGACCCGGCCGTCGTCGGCGACCAGTACGGTCGCCGGGACCCCTACCAGAACCCCGACCCCGACCGGGGCAACGGCCGGAAGTCCGCGGACATGGTCGCGTACGTCCCGGCACCCGAGGGCGCAGACGACGCCGCGCTAACCTCGCACAACTTCGACGTCACCGACGAGATGCTGGTCTCGTCGTTCTACCAGGGCGGCGTCCGCGCGTACGACCTGACGACGCTGTACAAGGGCGGCCTACGAGGAGAACCCCGACCGTATCTTCACCATCGGCTCCGACATCGGCAAGGGCGCCGTGGTACTGGAACTCGAGCGCGGCGGTAGCAGCCCGATATAGCGGACGCACCGCCGGTCGTTTCTCCCGGCGTCGGTCGCCGGACGCGAGCCGCTCGTGACCACCGAGAGAGCCGTCGCCCCGCCGGATCGCCGGCGACGCCGTCGAGTTACTCGTACGTCTTCGTGTAACCGCCGTCGAACGGCAGGTCGCCGCCGTTGAGGTGACGGGCGTGCGAGGAGAAGCCGAACACGAAGAGGTTCCCCACCTCGACGGGCATCATCAGTTCCTTCGTGCGGGCCCGTCCGAGCATCACGTCCTCGACGACCTCGTCTTCGGTGATGCCGCGCTCGGCGGCGGTGTCGGCGATCTGATCGGCCATCAGCGGCGTCAGCACGTAGCCGGCGCTGATCGAGAAGCTCCGCAGCGTCCCCTCGCCCTCGGCGGCGACCCCGACCGGGTGGCCGTCGGCGGCGACAGCGCCGGCGGCAACCTCGCGGCGGCCGTGGCGCTGGCCGCCCGCGACCGCGACGGCCCCGAGATGGGCGGCGTCGAGTGGTACCTCGAGCAGTACCTCCGGGGGTCGGCGGAACTCGGCAACGCCTACGCCTTTCCGCTGCGGGCCCGCAGCCTCGCGGATCTGCCGCCGGCGACGATCCTGACGGCCGGCTTCGACCCGCTGACCGACGAGGGCGCCGCCTACGCCGATCGCCTCGGGGCCGACGGCACCGCCGTCGAGCACCGCCACTACGACGCCCGGATCCACGGCTTCTGCAGCCTCTACGAGCGCATCGACGAGGAACGGGCCGCCCTCGGGTACGTCGCCGACCGCGTCGCCGGCGTCGGCGCCGACTCCCGCGGTTGACATGTTAACCTCCCTCGTTGTATCTGCCTGTAGAGAGGGTATCTCATGGCGAGCAATCAGACGCGACGGCAGTGGATCAAAGCCGCCGCGGCGGGGACGGTCGGCATCGCGGGGCTGTCCGGCTGTACCGACGACTCGGGCGACGACGACGGCGACGACGGCGGCACCGACACCGGTGACGGCGGCACGGGCGCCGAGGGGACGGTTTCCATCGGCGTCATCCAGCCGATGTCGGGCGACCTGGAGTACTACGGCGACCAGGGGCTGTACGGCTTCCTGACGGGGCTGGCGTACAAGGCCGGCGAGGACCCGCCGGTCGTCGACGAACCCGGCGAGGAAACGATCGAGGTCGGTGACGTGGCGTACGAGCTGTACTTCGAGGACACGGAGTTCGTCCCCGATCAGGCCCAGACGGTCGCCGAGGACCTCGTCCAAGACCGGGGCGTCGACCTGCTGTACGGCTGTTCGTCCTCGGACTCGGCCCGGCAGGTCATCGACACGGTCACGCGGCCGGCGGAAGTGCCGACGATTTTCGGGCCGTCGGCGGACGCCGACATCACCCACAGTTCGGAGAACTGCGGCGACCTCGTGTTCCGCGCCCACGAAAACGCCGCGATGGACGCCCGGAGCGGCGGCCGTTACGTCGCCCGGCAGACCGACGTCGAGAGCATCTACATCGTGTACGCCAACTCCGCGTTCGGCCAGTCCGTCGCCGACAACTACCGGGCGGTCTTCGAGGAGGAGGGCCTCGACATCGTCGGCGAGCAGTCCGTCGACTCCGGGTTCTCGAAGTTCGAGGGCATCTACGACGAGATAGAAAGCACCGGCGCCGACGCGACGCTGGGCGGCTTCACGTTCCTGACGCTGCCGGACTTCATCCGAGTCGGCCTCCAGCGGGACGTCCGCGTCACCGGCGGCCTCGCGACGCTCGTCACGAACCGCGCGGTCGGCGACGTCGTCCGGTCCGTTCTCGGGGAGGACTTCACCGCCGGGGACATCCAGGACGCCAAACTGGGGCCGTTCACCACCCGCTATCACTGGAACCAGTACGACGACGATATCAACAGCGAGTTCGTCGAGACGTACGTCGACACCTACGGCGTCGTGCCGGATCTGTTCACCTCGGGGAGCTTCGCGGCGGCCTCCTCGGTCGTCCAAGCCGTCGACTCCGCCGGCTCGACGAACGGCGCCGACATCGCCGACGCGATGCGCGGGATGACCGTCGAGGAGACGCCGAAGGGCGAGAACGCCTACACCTACCAGCGGTTCAACAACCAGGCCGCCTCCTCGATGACCGTCGCGGAGCTCGTACCCACCGAGGACCGGTGGGCCGACGCCTGGGACGCCATCCAGCCCGGCGACCCGATCGAGGTCGTCCCCGCGGAGGACGCGACGACCCCCCAGGACGACGAGAGCGTGACCTGCGACCTCTGAGCGATGCTGCTGCGAACCTCCGGGCTGACCAAGCGGTTCGGCGGCCTCACCGCCGTCGACGACGTCGAGTTCGGGCTGGCCGGCGACGAACTCTGCTCGCTCATCGGCCCGAACGGCGCCGGCAAGACCACGTTCTTCGATCTGCTGACCGGCGTGCTCGACCCGACCGAGGGGACCGTCGAGTACCGCGAGGACGGCACCTGGATCGACGTCACCGACGACGACCCCCACCGGACCGCGCTCCGGGGCGTCCACCGCTCCTACCAGATCACCAACCTCTTCTCGACGTCGACGGTGCTGGAGAACGTCCGCGTGGCCGCCCGGGCCCACGGCGGCCGCGACGGCTGGAAGCTCCACCGCAACGTGAACGGCTTCGAGGCGTACCTCGAGGAGGCCTACGACGTCCTCGAGCGGGTCGACCTCGTCGATCACGCCGAGGAGCCGGCCGAGACCCTCTCACACGGCCAGAAGCGAACCCTCGAGGTGGCCATCGCGCTGGCGGGCGACCCCGACGTGCTCCTGCTCGACGAGCCGACCGCCGGCGTCTCCAGCGACGGCATCGACCGCGTCGTCGACCTCATCGACGACGTCGCCACTGACCACGCAGTCCTGCTCGTCGAACACAACATGGACGTCGTCATGGGGCTCAGCGACCGAGTCGCGGTTCTCCACCGGGGCGAACTCATCGCCGACGACGACCCCGCCTCGATACGCGAGAACGAAGCCGTCCAGGAGGCGTACCTCGGCGGCTACCGGCGGAGCGACGACGCGCCGTCGGAGTCCGACGACGCCACGGGAGGGATGCCGGCGTGAGCCCCCCCGCGAGCCGCCCGGAGGTGGCGCGTTGATGCTCGAACTCGAGGACGTCCACACCTACTACGGCGAGAGCCACGTTCTCGAGGGCGTCTCCCTGTCGGTCGAGCAGGGCGAGAACGTCGCACTCGTCGGCCGGAACGGGGTCGGCAAGACGACGACGCTGCGCTCGATACTCCAGTTGACCCCGCCGTCCGAGGGGGCCGTCCGGTTCCGCGGCGAGGAACTGGTCGGCCGCGAGACCCACGAGGTCGCCGGCATGGGGGTCGGCTGGGTGCCCGAGGAGCGGCGGATGTTCAGTCACCTCACCGTCGACGAGAACATCGAGGTGGCGACGCCGCCGGAAGCCGACCTCGGGGCGGCCTTCGAACTCGCCTACGACTCCTTTCCGGACCTCCGGCAGTTCCGCGACAAGGACGCCGGCGACCTCAGCGGCGGCCAACAACAGATGGTCGCCATCGCCCGGGGGCTGGTCGGCGACAACGACCTGCTGTCGGTCGACGAACCGAGCGAGGGGCTGGCCCCGCTCGTCGTCGAGCAGGTCATCGAGGCCATCGACGACGTGGCCGCCGACACGACGCTGCTGCTCGTCGAGCAGAACTTCCCGATGGCGATGGACCTCACCGACCGGTTCTACCTGCTCGATCACGGCCGCGTCGTCGGCAGCGGCGACAGCGACACGGTATCGCGCGAGGACGATCTCGTACGGAACTACCTATCGGCATGAGCCTGGCGCTGCAGACTGCCGACGCGACGCCGCTCGTGGACGTCGTCGTCGACATGCTCGAACTCGGGTCGGCGACCCGCATCGTCGTCGACAGCCTCTCGAAGGCGGCACTGTACGTCACCATCGCCGCCGGCCTCTCCTTGGTGTTCGGGCTGATGGGCGTGCTCAACTTCGCCCACGGCTCCTTTGTGATGTACGGCGCCTACCTCGGCGGCGTCGTGATGGTCGTCCTCGTTACGGCCTCGACCGGCGGTCTCACGAGACTGCTCGTTTTCTTTCTCGCGTTGGCGTTCGTCTTCGCGCTCACGGCGGCACTCGGGGGCGCCGTCGAGCGGACGCTCATCCGCCCGTCTACGACCGCGAGCCGCTGTTTCAGATACTGCTCACCTTCGGCCTCGTCTTGGTGATAGACGAGGCGGCCCGCATCGTCGTCGACTTCCGGGGTATCACCCCGCTGAGCACCTGGCGGGCGCCGCTGGACACGCTGCCGGCGTTTCTCGACTCGACGGCCGGCGTCGGCGGTAGCACCCTCCGCGTGCTGTGGTTCTTCGAGATTCTCGTCGGCGCGGCCGTCGTGGCCGCGACGTGGCTGTTTCTCACCCGTACCCGGTACGGCCTCTATATCCGGGCCGGCAGCGAGGACGGCGAGATGGCCCAGGCACTCGGCATCGACGTCCGGCGGACGTTCACGCTAGTGTTCGGCGTCGGGTCGGGGCTGGCCGCCGCCGCCGGCGTCGTACTGATGTGGGACTCCCGGTTCGGCGCCTCGGTGCCGCTGTCGGTCGAGACGCTGCTCATCGCGTTCGTGGTCGTCATCATCGGTGGCCTCGGCTCGTTCAAGGGCACCGTCGTCGCCGGCGTGCTGGTCGGCGTCATCGACGGCGTCGCGACCTGGCTGTTCGAGGCCCACTCGGCGGTGTCGGTCGCGGGGCTGTTCTCGGTGCCCATCTCGGCCGAACTGCCGCAACTGGTGATGTTCCTCGCGCTGGTGGGCATCCTCGTCGTCAGACCGCTCGGCCTGTTCGGCGTCGCGGAGGTGGGCGGCCATTAGCGACGCTTCCGACGCCCCCGACGAAGGACGGGACAGCGACGTTCCACCCGCCCTCGCCGCGGACGGCAGCCTCGGAGAGCACCTCCGGGACCACCGGGTCCACGTCGCCGTCGTCCTCGCGCTGGTCGTCTACCCGCCGGTATACTCGCTGCTGGCGACCACGCCGGTCGTCGGGCCCGCGCTGGACGTGATCCTGCCGCGGATAACGACGATGATAACGGTGCTGTACGTCGGACTCTTCGCGATGAGCTTCGACTTCGTCTCCGGCTACACCGGTTACCTCTCCTTCGGCCACGCGATGTTCTACGGCACCGGCGCGTACTTCGTGCTCCTGGCCGCCGAGGGGATGGTGCCGGGCGTGGCCGCCGGAACGCCGTTCCTCCTGCTCGTATTGCTCGCGGCGGTGCTGGCGGCGCTCGTGGCGGCCGTCGTCGGCGCGGTCTCGTTCCGGCTGACCGGCGTCTACTTCGCGATGGTGACGCTCGGCTTCGCCGAGATAGCCGACGTCTTCATCAGCAACTGGAACTACCTCGACGTCGCCCCCGAGAGCGGCGTCCAGCACGGCGAGGGATTCGCTGTCCTCGGCGTCCGCATCGGCGCGCTCGTCGGCGACAGCTTCTACGGCGTCTTCGGCCCGCTCGGGATGTCCGAGTCCGTCGCCCGCGCGACCGTCTCCTTCTACGTCCTCGGCGCGCTCGTTTTGATCTGTTACTTCGCGCTCCAGCGTATCGTCCACTCGCCGTTCGGACGCGTGATGATCGCCATCCGCGAGAACGAGGAGCGGGCCCGTGCGGTCGGCTACAACACCTTCTACTACAAGCTGGGCGCCTTCTCGATCAGCGCGTTCTTCGCGGGGATCGCCGGCGCCGTCGTCGCCGGCTACGAGCGGAGCGCCGCCCCCGAGAACTCCTTCGACCTGTTCGTGACCGTCGACGCGCTGCTCGCGGCCATCATCGGCGGCTTCGGGACGCTCGCCGGCCCGCTGTACGGCCAGCTGTTCCACGAGACGCTCGACGGCGTCCTCTCGACGGAGAGCGACGGCCTCGCGCGGTACCTCCGGGGCGCGCTCCCGGAGAGCGTCCTCGCCGCGGAGGTGGCCGGGTTCACGCTGAACGAGGCGATAAACAGTCTGCTCGCCGGCCGCGCCGACCTCTACCTCGGCGTCGTGTTCGTCATATTCGTCCTCTACGTCCCGGAGGGCATCCTGGGCACCCTCCGGGAGCGGCTGGGCGGCACCGTCGCCGAGAAACTACCCGAACACCTCGACCGCTATCGCCGTCGGTAGTCGTAGATGTCGGTGAGAGTGTCACGGAACGATTCACCAGCTGCTGTCTGCGTCCGAAATTCGGTGAACGAGTGTTAGAAACCCTCGTGTATGGTATGGGTGATTCGTGTTGAACTGCTCTGCAATGGACTACAACACCTCGAAAGCCCTCGGCCGGCTCCGGTCGCGCGGCTCACGGCTCGCATCGCTCACCGTTCGCCTGTTCGAGGCCCCTCGCTCCGCTCGGCGCCTCGCTACTGCTCGCTGCGCGCGCTCGCTTTGCTCGCGTGCTTGCCCCGGACGACTCCCTTCGGTCGCCGTCCGACGTTCGCCTCACTCCGCTCGGCTCACCGTCGCCGTGCTTCCCGGAGCCGGCCTCGCCCTTTCAGTCCGCCAGGGACGGCCGGTGGACCAGTCGGCGCCCTGGCGGACTGAAAGGGCGAGCGGCGCTCGGCGGTGCCCCGGCGATGCAAGCACTGAGGGAGCGGAGCGACCGAAGCGCGTGGTTCGAAAGACGCCTGCGGCGTCTTTCGTCATCACGAGAGAGCTCCGCTCTCTCGAACGACAGCG
>PXSC01000055.1 GCA_003023535.1 Halobacteriales archaeon QS_9_70_65
TGCGCCGGCACCGAGCAATCCCGCGAGCACGGGCACGGTCGAACACGAGCAAAACGGCGTCACGGCACCCAGGCCTGCCGCCGCGACGTTCCCGCTTCCGCGGTTTCGCTCCCGGAGCATCGCCTCGACCTTCTCGGGTGGCAGGTACTCCTCGACGAGCCCGACGAGAAACGACGCCCCGACGAACAGCGGCACGAGGATCGCCGCCAGATGGACGAAGTACGCCCACGAATCCAACAGTGCGGTCTCGACACCGGGCGGAATCATGTTTTCCCCGCGAGCGCGTCGGCGATATCGAGCAACTGGAGGACGGCCGTATCGCCGATGCGGTAGTACGTCCACTTGCCCCGTCGACGCGTGTTGACGAGTCCGGCGTCTTTGAGCTCGCGGAGGTGACTCGCGACGGTCGACTGCGGAGCGTCGAGGACGACCTGGATCTCACAGGCACACAGCTCCCCATCTCTGAGCGCTTCGAGGATGCGAATCCGGTGTTCGTTCGAGAGTGCCTTGAACACCGCTCGTGATGCTTCGAGTTCCGTGTCGTCGGCCATCAGGTCGGACAACGACGCGAGTCGGTCGTCCGGGTCATCGTAGAGACGGTCGAGCGTCCGTCGTGTTGACTCTGGAACGGAGTCGGCCATCTCCGGTCACTCCCCGTCGTCGACTTCTTCGATCTCGACGCCACAGCAGGCGTCGTCGTCGGTTTCCGACTCAGTTCCGAACAGTGCATCCGTAATCCTCCCGAGCAGCGAGTTCGCCATACGAATCGATAATACTCGATATGGCACTAATAGTTTTCGGCGGCAGAGCCTCCGCCGTTCCCGTTGGTCTTCGAGACGTCTCACCCGAGAGATGCCGTACTGCCGTTCAGATGCATGTGACCGCGTATCGGGCCGCCACTTTCGTATTGATGAATACCGAATCGTTCGTGTCGTTCTGGTGGTCTCGACCCCACGGGCTACCCGACGCGGTCGGCGACAGTCTTGGGCGTCCGGTACTCGGAGTCTGAGTATGTAGTGACCCGCACCCCGAACAGCGCCGGAGTCGTAGGCGGCAATTTCCTCGCGGACGGGTTCGGCGCCGGTTTCGAACTCGAGCCCGGCGACGTCGGTCGTCCGGCCCCCGACGCACACGAACGCCCCGGCCATCCGGACCACAACGTACAAAGGTCGGCTTCCCCTTTGTGATAGTGTCACATGAACACGCCGGTCATCGTCGACGCCGTCCGGACGCCGTTCGGCAAGCGGGACGGCTCGTTCAGCGACACGCACCCGCAGGACCTCGCGGCCGAGCCGCTGACGGCGCTCCGCGAGCGCAATGGCTTCGACCCCGAGACGGTCGAGGACGTCGTCTACGGCTGTGTCACGCCGGTGGACGAACAGGGGCTCAACGTCGCCCGCCTCGCGCCGATGGTCGCCGGCTGGGGCGACGGCGTCCCGGGCGTCCAGCTCAACCGGATGTGCGGCTCCGGCCAGCAGGCGGTCAACTTCGCGGCCGGACAGATCGCCGCCGGCTATCACGACGTCGTCGTCGCCGGCGGCGTCGAGCACATGACCCGCGTCCCGATGGGCTCGGACGGCCAGTCCGTGACCGACACCTACTTCGAGCACTTCGAGGAGCTGACGACCCAGGGCGAGGGCGCCGAGCGCATCGCCGAGGAGTACGGCTTCTCCCGGGAGTCCCTCGACGAGCTCGCCGCCGAGTCCCAGCAGCGGTGGGGCGAAGCCGCCGCCGCGGGAAAGTACGACGACCAGGTAGTGGCCGTCGAGACGCAACTGGACGACGAGGCCGTCACCGTCGAGGAGGACGAACACCCCCGGCCGGAGACGACCGTCGAGACGTTGTCGGGGCTGCCGCCGTCGTTCCGGAGCCCCGAGAACGGCTTCCACCACGCCGGCAACTCCTCGGGCATCGTCGACGGCGCCGGCGGGCTGCTGCTCGCGAGCGAGGCGGCTGCCGAGGCCCACGGCTGGGAGCCGATGGCTCGCGTCGTCGACACCCACGTCGTCGGCGTCGACCCCGTGACGATGCTGACGGGGCCGATTCCGGCGACGGAGGAGATCCTCGAGGAGAACGACCTGACAATCGACGACGTCGACCGCTTCGAGGTCAACGAGGCGTTCGCGTCGGTCGTCGCCGCCTGGCTGGAGGAGACGGGCGCCGACTGGGAGCGGACCAACGTCTGGGGCGGCGCCATCGCCCACGGTCACCCGCTCGGGGCGACCGGCTCCGCTCTCGTGGGCAAGCTCCCCTACCAGCTCGAGGAGTGCGACGGCCGCTACGGCCTCAGCGCGATGTGTATCGGCTTCGGGCAGGGCGTCGCCACCATCGTCGAGCGGCTGTAACTGCTTTTTGCACGCTCGGCGCGGCTCCGCCGCGCCTCGCAGAACGAATAACGGCGTCCGCGTCGGCCGGAAAGACATTCGAAGATCTTCAGCGGGCGTGATACCGCGGACTGACCGGAGAATCGGTGACGGCGGAACGCCTCAGATATTCGATTTTCCACTCGTGTGCCCAGCGGTACCAGGAGTCCGGACGGTCGCGAGCGGGGTGGCTATTTATCTCTCGGCGCCGAAACGGTGGATATGCAGGAGACGCGCAGGCGGGTGCTGGAGGCGCTGGCCGACGGCCCGGTCGGCGGGCCGGCGCTGGCCGACCGGCTCGGGGTCTCGCGGGCGGCCGTCTGGAAGCACGTCGAGGCGCTCCGGAAGGCGGACTTCGGCGTCGAGAGCCGCGACGACGGCTACGTCCTGACCGACGTCCCGGAATTCGGCGGCGCGGCCGTCGAGTTCGGCCTCGAAGCGCCGTTCGACGTCGACTACCACGACAGCCTCCTCAGCACGAACGACCGGGCCCGCGAGCTGGCCGGCGAGGGCGCCGACGACGTCGTCGTCCTCGCCGACGAGCAGACGGGCGGCCGGGGCCGGCTCGACCGGGAGTGGGCCTCTCCGTCCGGCGGCGTCTGGCTCAGCGCGGTCTGCCGGCCGGAGCTGCCGCCGGCGCGAGTACCGGTGTACACGCTGGCGGCGGCCGTCGCGACGACGGCGGCCGTCCGCGAGGTCGGCGTCGACGCCCGAATCAAGTGGCCCAACGACGTGCTGGTCGGCGACGACGAGCGGAAGGTCGCGGGGATCCTCACCGAGATGGAAGGGGAAGCCGACCGGGTGTCGTGGGTGGTCGTCGGCGTCGGGCTGAACGCCAACGTCGACGCCGGGGCGGTACCGGAGACCGCGACGACGCTGCGGGAGCGGGTCGGCGACGTCGACCGGGCGGCGCTGACGCGGACGCTTCTGGAGCGGTTCGACGAGCTGCGGACCGACCCCGAGTCGGTGCTGCCGGCCTGGCGGGAGCGGGCGGCGACGCTCGGACGCCGGGTTCGCGTCGAGACGCCCGGCGGCGAGGTGGTCGGCGAGGCCGTCGACGTCGAGTTCCCCGGCCGACTGATCGTCGCGACCGACGACGGCCGCCGGCGCGTGTCGGCCGGCGACTGCGAGCACCTGCGGCCGGTCTGAGCTACTCCAGGGCCCCCGACACCGCCGGGTCGCCGGTGACGCCCTCGCCGTCGGCGGGCGCCTCCGGCGAGCGGCCGCGGTCGGCCTCCTCAGCGACGACGACACCGATGCGGGTGTGGGTGTCGACGGAAGCCGGGCGATGTCCGTCGATTCTGCGAGCCGTGGCTCGACGGCGACGATCTCGCCGTCCTCGACGATCACGCGGCCCTCGGCGGGATCGTCGTCGCGGGCGCCGGCGAGTATCCGCTCGAACGGCTCCGTGCGCCGGCTCGACCCGGCCGGCACGAAACGACGCCGGTCACTCCGCCTCGAACTCGTCGAGCGTCGCGTTGATGCCCTGTCGGACGTCGACGACGAGGGCCTCGAGGTCGAGCCCGAGGACGTTCTCGGCGGCGCCGCCGACGCGGTCGGTCGCTTCTTCGGGGGCGTAGACGCCCAGCCGCCACTGCTCGTTGCCGGCGCGTCGCAGCGCCGTCACCAGCGTCGACTGCGAGTCCAGCCGCCGAATCTCGCCGTTGACGACGACCCGGCTCGTCGACTCCCGCATCTCCGGCCGCGGCGGCACGTCGAGGATGACCGACGCCGGGTCGACGCCGGCGTAGCCGGCGATGTCGCGCTCGAACTCCCGTAGCTGGTCGTGGTCGGCGTCGACGATGTCGTCGGGGACGTCCGACAGCTCCGCCCACACCGCCCGCTTGAACAACCGGCGGGTGTCCAGCGCCCGGACGGTGTCGGCGGTGGCCTCGCAGCGCCGTAGTGCGACGGTCAGGTCGCGGTCGTCCATCCGGCGGACCTCCTCGGCGGTCGCCGCGCCGGCCTCGATCAGTCGGTCGGTCGCCCGCCGCAGCATCGCCTTCGAGATGCGGGCGACGTGGTGGTTGTAGACGACCGGGTTCATCAGCGCCCGCGCCAGGAGCAGCGACTCGGCGGTCTGGACGTTGCCCTCCGCGAGCACGAGCTCGCCGTCGATGAACCGCAGCTCGCGGACGAACCGGCCGGTGTCGATGGTGCCGTAGGGGACGCCGGTGTGGTGGGCGTCCCGCACCAGGTAGTCCATGCGGTCGACGTCCAGCTCCCCGGAGACGAGCTGGCCGAGTTCGCCCTCGCCGGCGACGAGGCCGGCGACCCGCCCGGGGTCGATGTCGTGTAACGCGAGCACGCGAGCGACCTCGCCGGTCTCCAACAGGTCGTCGACGTCGTCGTGCATCCGGCCGGTCCGGCGGGCGACCAGCGATTCGATGTTGTGGCTGAACGGGCTGTGACCGATGTCGTGGAGGACGGCCGCCGCCCGGACCCGCTCGGCCTGTCTGCCCTCGATGCCGAGCTGGTCGAGGGCCCGCATCGCCAGGTGGTAGACGCCGAGGGAGTGCTCGAAGCGGGTGTGGTTGGCGCTGGGGTAGACCAGCTCGGCGGTGCCGAGCTGTTTGACCCGCCGGAGCCGCTGGACGGCCGGCGTGTCCAGCAGGTCCTCGGCGACCCCCTCGACGGTGATGTGATCGTGGACGCTGTCCTTGATGGTGGCCATTGCCGCCGTTTCGGGCTGCATCGGCTAAAAACCCGGCCGCGGCTACGGCAGCCCCGTTTAGTTGCGCGAGAGCCGGCCGGACAGCCGGCGTCGGGTGGGACCTCGAATGGGGCCGACCGCTCGCTCCGCGAGCGGGAGGGGGCGTTCGGACACGCCACCGTCACCGCCGAAGCACCTACTTCCTCCTCACTGAATACTGCCGCTACGGCAGCCCCAGAACGTCCTCGGCGGCCGCCGCGACGGGTTCGACGTCCGACGCCGGGCAGTAGACGCCGAGCCGCCACCGCGCCCGCCGGGCCCGCCGGAACGCCCCCACCATCGCCGAGGCCTCCTCGAGCCGCTGGACGACGCCGTCGACGACGACCCGGGTCCGGGACTCCTTCAGCGTCGGCCGTCGCGGGATGTCGACGAGCACCGACTCGCGGTCGAGCCCCGCGGCGGCGGCGATCTCGCGGGCGGCGGCCCGCTCGTCGGCGTGGTCCATCCGCGTGACCCCCTCCGGGACGTCGCCGAGCCCCGCCCACACCGCCCGCTTGTAGAGGTCGCGGCGCTCGATGCGGCCGCCGAGGTCCGGCACCTCGGCCCGGAGCGCGACCAGCAGGTCGTGGTCGGCCATCCGGCGGAACCGCTCGACGGCGACCCCACCGTCGAGCAGCCGCTCGCAGGCCCGCTCCAGCATCGTCCCCGCGACCCGGGAGACGTGGTGGCGGTAGACGGTGCCGTCCATCAGCGCCCGCGCCAGCAGCAGCGACTCGGCGGTCGGGACGTTGCCCGCCGCCAGAACGAGCCGGCCGTCCCGGTACCGCAGCGCGCGCAGCAGTCGCCCCGGGTCGATGGTGCCGTAGGGGACGCCGGTGTGGTGGGCGTCCCGCACCAGGTAGTCCATGCGGTCGACGTCGAGCTCGCCCGAAACCAGCTGGCCGAGTTCGCCCTCGCCGGCGACGAGGGCCGCCACGCGGTCCGGGTCGAGGTCGTGGGACTCCAGCACGCCCGCGAGCTCCGTCTCGTACAGCAGTTCACCGATGTCGTCGTGGTCGCGGCCGGTGCGGCGCCGGATGACGTCTTCGGTCTGGTGGCCGTAGGGGCCGTGGCCGACGTCGTGTAGCAGCGCGGCGGCGCGGACGTGGGCGGCCCGGTCGCCGTCGACGTCGAGGAAGCGCAGCGCCTCCCGAGCCAGGTGGTAGACGCCGAGGGAGTGCTCGAAGCGGGTGTGGGAGGCCGAGGGGTAGACCAGCCGCACCGTCGACAGCTGCTTGATGTGGCGGAGCCTTGATGGCGTTCATGCCGGCGCTTCGGCCGACGAAGGAAAAAGGGCCCCGCTCGGGCCCGCCGGTCATCGCCGTGCCCGGAACCCCGGCGTCGGTCGGCTCGTCGAGTTGCCGAGGGCAATCCGGACGGTGACGTTCGACGTTCGACGTGTCGCCGCCGGCGACCGACAAAACCATACACTCGACGGCCCGGCGCCGTGACGGTCAGATACAAAGCCGTCGCCGCGGTACGGCGTGTATGGTCACGTTCCTCGCCGGCGGGACGGGAACGCCGAAGCTGCTGTACGGCGGAGCCCCGGTCTTCGAGCCATCGTCGTCGCCGGTCGTCTGCAACACCGGCGACGACGTCGAGATGGGCGGGCTGATCGTCTGTCCGGACGTCGACACCGTGCTGTTCTCCGAGGCGGGACTGCTGGACCGCGAGCGGTGGTGGGGAATCGCCGACGACACGACCGAGACCCACGAGACCGTCCGGACGCTCGCCGACGAGGCCGGCCTCGAGGCCGGGCCGCGGTACCTCCCCGAGGACGCCCAGACGTCGGGCCGGGAGATCGCCCGCTGGCGGCGCTTCTCCGGCGTCGCGGAGTTCATGGAGTTGGGCGACCGCGACCGGGCGGTCCACGTCACTCGAACCGGCCTGCTCGACGAGGGGTACACGCTGACGGAGGTCGTCGACGTCCTCGCCGAGGGGCTCGGCGTCGACCGGCCGGTCCTGCCGATGAGCGACGACCCCGTCGCGACGATCGTCCACACCGACGAGGGGCCGATGCACTTCCAGGAGTTCTGGGTCCACCGCCGGGCGGAGCCGGCCGTCGATTCCGTCGAGTTCCGCGGAGCGGCGGCCGCCGAGCCGACCGACGCGGCGCTGACGGCCCTCGAGGAGCCGGTCGTCGTCGGGCCGTCGAACCCCGTCACGAGCCTGGGGCCAATGCTCGCGATGGACCGATTCCGCGAGGCGCTGGCGGCGACAACCGTCGTGGCCGTCTCGCCGTTCGTCGAGAACCGCGTGTTCTCCGGGCCGGCCGGCGAGCTGATGGCCGCCACCGGCCGCGAGCCGTCGACGGCCGGCGTCGCCGAGGCCTACCCCTTCGCCGACGCGTTCGTCCTCGACGACGACGACGGCACCGACCTGGACCGCCCGGTCGTCCGGACCGACACCGAACTGGGGACGCCCGCCGACGGCCGCCGCGTCTGTGCGGCGGTCCGGACGGCCCTGGAGCGGGCGGGCGCGGAGGTGGTCTGAGTGTTCGAGCCGCGCGTGGCGGCCGCATCGCTGTCCGGCGCCGCCGACGCCGGCTGGGCCGAGCGGGCCGCGCCGTACGTCGGCTGTGCGTTCCTCGGCGGGCTGGCGGTCGACGACCCGACCCGCGCGGCCGCCCGGGAGCTGGTCGCCCGCGGCCGCGAGGAGTTCCTGCCCGCCGACCCAGTCGGCTTCGTCGACGACCAGCTCGCGGCGCTGGCGTCGGTGGACGTCCGGCCGGCGGTCAACGTCCGCAGCCGGACGCTGCCGCCGCTCGCGGCCGTCGGCGAGGTCTGTGCGGCCCACGACGCCGTCGTCGAGATCAACGCCCACTGCCGGCAGGCGGAGATGTGCGCCGCCGGGGCCGGGGAGGCGCTGGCGACCGCCCCCGACCGGCTGGTGGCGCAGGTCGGGACGGCGGCGGCGACCGGCGCGACGGTGAGCGTCAAGCTCCGCGCCGAGGTCGACGGCGTCGACCTGCCGGCGCTTTCGGCCCGGGTCGTCGCCGCCGGCGCTGACGTCCTCCACGTCGACGCGATGGACTCCGAGCCGGTCGTCGGCGAGGTGGCCGCGGCCGCCCCCGAGGCCTTCGTCGTCGCCAACAACGGCGTCCGCGGCCGGGAGACGGTCCGGGAGTACCTCGAGTTGGGCGCCGACGCGGTCTCGGTCGGCCGGCCGTCCGACGACCCGCGGGTGCTCCGGCGGGTGCGGCGGGCGACCGCCGAGTGGTTCGACCGACCGGAGGCGACCGCCGATGCGTGACGCCGCCGCCAACGGCCAGCTGGCGCTGCTGCTCGAGGTGACGGGAACGCCGAAGCCGGGCAACGTCGACCGCCACCGCGACTACGAGGACCTGCGGTTCGAGCAGTTCGTCGCCGGCGCGGTCGGCGCCCGCCCGGGCCTGGAGCTGGCGGCCGACGGCGCCCGCGTCGGGCGGGCCTTCGAGCGCGCCGTCGCCGGCATGAGCGAGCAGTCCGGCGGCAACACCCAGTTCGGGGCGCTGCTGACGGTGACGCCGCTGGTGGCCGCCGCCGCGGCCGACCGGCTCTCGCCGGCCGGCGCCGCGGCCGTCGTCGAGGCCACTTCCGTCGAGGACGCCTGCGACTTCTACCGGGCCTTCGACCACGTCGACGTCGCGGTCGACGACCCGCCGCCGGAGCTGGACGACCTCGACGTCCGCCGCGGCGGCGACGCGACGGCGGCGATTCGCGACCGGGAGGCGACGCTGTACGACGTGATGCGGTTGTCGGCGGACGTCGACGGCGTGGCCGCCGAGTGGACGGACGGCTTCGCCCGGAGCTTCGAGGCCGCCGGCTGGCTGCTGGCCGACGACGGCCCGGTCTACCGGCGGGCCTCGCGGGCGTTCCTCCGGCTGTTGGCCGCGGAAATCGACACCTTCGTCGTCACGCGGAACGGGCGGGCCGTCGCCGAGGAGGTGCGCCGGCGGGCGCGGGCGGTGTGCGACGGCGAGGCCGACGCCGAGGCGCTGGCCGCGGAGCTGGTCGACCGCGGCGTCAACCCGGGGACGACGGCCGACCTGACGGCGGCGGCGCTGTTCGTCGCCCTCGAACGGGGGTTGACGGTGTGACCGCCGACCCCGATTGGCCGGTCGAGCTCCGCGGCGTCACCGAGTCGGTGGTGACGACGCTCGGCCCCAACGACCGCTGGAACGTCGCCGCCCTGGGGCTGTTCGCCGGCAATCCGGTGACGGCCCGCACCTGGGGCCGGACCCGGACCTGGCGGAACTTCACCGAGCGCGGCGGCGGCTACGTCCAGTTCACGCCCGACCCGGTCGACTTCGTCGACGCCGCCTGCTCGATCCGGGAGACCGACGAGCCGGTGCTCGACAGCGCCCACGCCTGGGCCGAAACCGAGGTCGAGGCCGTCGACGAGGGCGAGAAGGGCGGCACCCAGTGGGTCGACTGGGAGCTGCGGCCCGTCGAGGCGGCGGTCGTCGATCGGACGGTGCCGACGACCAACCGGGGGTACTACGCCGTCGTCGAGGCCACCGTCGCGGCCTCCCGGCTGGACGTCCCCGGCTACGACACCGAGACGCTCCGCGAGCGGCTGGCGTACTTCACCGACGTGATAGAGAACTGCGGCGGCGAGCGCGAGCGGGCGGCGCTACGTCGGCTCGAAGAATACGAGGACGTCTGAGCCGGGCCGGCCCTTTCGAACCTTTTTTGAGTACCACTCCGGTAGGGGCGGGTACTGATGGCCATCAAGCCCGCTTACGTCAAGAAGACCGCGAAACTCCTCATGAACCGGTATCCGGACGCCTTCGGCGACGACTTCGAGCACAACAAGGAGGTCGTCACGGAGCTGACGAACGTCGAGTCGAAGGGGGTCCGCAACCGGATCGCCGGCTACATCACCCGCAAGCAGCGCCCCACCCAGCCGGCCTGACGCCCTTTTTCCCGGAATCGAGCCGTCCGTACCATTCACAACCGTTTTGAGCGGGCTCCGCGTACGCCGTGCAATGTCACCTCGTGTCGCGGTTCTCGGCGCCACCGGCGCCGTCGGTCAACGGCTCGTCCGCCTTCTCGACCCGCATCCCGACTTCGAGATCGCCGCGCTGACGGCTTCCGCCGACAGCGCCGGCCACACGTACCGCGACGCCGCCGAGTGGCGGCTCGAAGCGCCGATCCCGGACGACGTCGCCGACGTCACCGTCGCCGAGACCGACCCCGAGGCCGTCCCGGACGACGTCGCGCTGTGTTTCTCCTCGCTACCGTCGGACGTCGGCAGGGCGGTCGAGCCCGCGTTCGTCGAGGCCGGCTACGTCGTCTCCTCGAACTCCTCGAACGCCCGTCTCGACGACGACGTCCCGCTCACCATCCCGGAGGTCAACCCCGACCACCTCGGCCTCCTCGAGGTCCAGCGCGACGAGCGCGGCTGGGACGGCGCCCTGGTGAAGAACCCCAACTGCTCGACGATCACGATGGTGCCGACGCTGGCGGCGCTGGAGACGTTCGGCCTCGAGGCGGTCCGCGTCTCGACGCTGCAGGCCGTCTCCGGCGCCGGCTACTCCGGGGTCACGTCGATGGAGATTCTCGACAACGTGCTGCCGCAGATCGGCGGCGAGGAACGGAAGATGGAGACCGAATCGCGGAAGCTGCTCGGCGAGTTCGACGGCGCGGCGGTCCACGACCACGACGCCGTCGTCTCGGCGTCCTGCAACCGGGTGCCGACGCTGGACGGCCACCTCGAGAACGTCTGGGCGGAACTGGCCGACGACCCGACGCCGGCGGCCGTCACCGAGGCGATGCGGTCGTACCCCGGCGTCGACCTGCCGTCGTCGCCCGACCCGCTCATCGAGGTGTTCGAGGCGCCGGACCGCCCGCAGCCGCGGCTCGACCGGACCGTCGGCGGCGGGATGGCCGTCGCCGCCGGCGGCATCCAATCCACGCCCGACGGCGTCCAGTACGACTGTCTCGCGCACAACACCCTCCGGGGTGCCGCCGGCGCGAGCGTGCTCAACGGCGAACTGCTGCTCGAAGAGGGCTACATGTAACTGACCCCAGCCTACTTCGCTCGGCCTGACGACCTCGCTCGTGGAGGGTGGGGTTTTGATGTGGTCCTCGCCGTCAATTGACGCGACGGGGCGTCTTGTGCGCCCCGCCTACCGGACGCCTTTCGGGGTCAGCGGACCCATCATTTAGGGCCGGGCTACTGCGGCCCGTACTGCACGGCACTTGTGGCCGCACAGCACTATATTACGGTACGAATGGGTGCAGCATAATAGTCGTCTCTCACCAGGTGGTAGTGTTCAGATAAGAGACCGAGAGGACAGCACGCGAGAGAAAGCCCTCGGCGCTTTCGACTCCCGCGACTCGCTGTCGTTCGAGAGAGCGGAGCTCTCTCGTGATGACGAAAGACGCGTCGCGTCTTTCGAACCACGCGCTTCGGGCGCGTTGCGCCCTGTCTGAACACCGCTCACCAGGTCAGTTTTCCCCCTCGACCTACTCGCTCGCTTCGCTCGCTCCGTGAGGGCGGGGGCTCCACCTTGCAGTACGCTGAGCGCCGGCCGGCGCGCGGCGGCAGCGCAGTGCGGGCCCCGTCGCTCGCCCTCACCCTTCAACAACGACGTTCCGAAGCGGCCGTTCGTCGGTCAGCCGGCGGACGTTGTCGGCGACGATGTCGGCCAGCCGCTCGTAGTACTCGGGGGTGGCGCCGGCGGTGTGCGGCGTCACGACGACGTCGTCGAAGCCCCACAGCGGGTGGTCGTCCGGCAGCGGTTCGGGGTCGGTGACGTCCAGGGCGGCGCCGCCGACCCGCCCGCGCCGGAGCGCCCGGACGAGGGCGTCCGTGTCGACGACCGCGCCGCGGGCGACGTTGACGAGGACGGCCTCGTCGGTCAGCGGACAGCAGAGCACGAGGTAGTCGGTCCGTGCCAGCGCCGCGTCCAGGTCGTCGGCGCCGAACACCTCGTCGGTCGGCCCGCCCGCCTCCGGCCGGCGCCGGACGCCGAGCGTCGTCACGTCGAAGGGGGCCAGTCGCTCGGCGACCGCGGAGCCGATGGCGCCGAGGCCGACGACCGTGACCGTCGAGCCGGCGAGTTCGCCCGGATGCTGCGGCGCCCAGCGGTCGGCCCGGGCCGCCTCGTGCAGGCCGCGCGCGAACGAGAGCACGGCGCCGACGGCGTGTTCGGCGGCGTTCGGGGCGTGAACGCCGGCGGCGTTCGTCACCGTGATTCCGGCCTCGGCCAGCGCCGCCGTGGGGAGGTGGTCGTAGCCGGCGAAGACACAGGCGAACACCGCGGCGCCGTCGGCCGCCGCCAGTAAGTCGTCGTCGATCCGCCGGCCGGTGACCACGTCGGCCGTCCTCGCGCGGTCGCGCTCCTCGGCCGGTGTCCGGGCGTGGACGACGGTGTGGTCGGGGAGCCGTTCTTCGAGCGCCGCGGCGTACGCCGACGACGGGAGCCCGTGAACCCCCTCGCGCAGGACCAGCAGTTCCATACCGTCGGCTTCGGCGCCGCGGCTAATGAACTCACGGCCCCGGGACCACGACGACCGCTCGGGCTGTCGGCCCCGCGACGCGTCCGGTCGGCGAGCGCCGACCCGGGCGCCGGATCGACGGACGGCACCGATAACGCGGATAGCTTCACCGGCCGGGACGGATTGATACGAATCGTGCTGTTAGTTGACAGTCCTCACCGAGGCCGTGGGTGCACGCGGACGTCCCTTCCCGGATCGGCGAGAGTGGAGACGGGAGAAGATGAGGGCCGACGCCGAAGCGCCCGAACGGGCGACGAGGCCCAGGTCCCGAAGGAGAACCGGGGCGGTCCACCGCGCCGTCGGCGCGGCGGTGGCGGAGCAAGGCCAACTACTGGACTACACGCAAGCAGGGTTCGCGAACACGACGGCACGCCGGACGTCCCGGCCGAAGGGCGCACGCGACGGCGACGCCGGTGAGAGCCCGGCTCCCGCCGGCCGAGGAGGCCGGCCGAGGCCGACCACGTCGGCCGAAGGTTCCCGCCTCCGCCGACGCCGGCAAGACCCGGTGGGAACCCAGCAAAGCCAGGCGAGGGCTCGACCGGCGGTGGAAGCCCGCCGAAAGCCGCCGCCGGTCGTGCGGGCCGTGGACAACGTCTCCCGGCCGCGTGCGGCGCCCGCGTCTTCGGTGGGTACTTTATACTCGCCAGCGCCGCCGCCATCACTCGCCGACGAACTCCGGCTTCTCGTCGCCGTCAAAGGCAGCGTGGCCGCGCGCGAAGTCCTCCGTGTTGGTCAGCCCGGCGATGGCGTCGGCTTCGGCGGCCAGCTGTGCGCCGAGCGGCCTGTCGTAGCTCTCGACGAGGAGCCGCTTGGTCGCCGCGTAGGCGGCCGTCGGGCCGTCGGCGAGCCGTTCGGCCTCGGCGGCCAGCCGGCCTTCGAGGGCAGGTACGTCGAGCCGCCGTCGCCGGACAGCCCGATTCGCGGGTAGGCGAACTCGAGGCGGGCCGACGCCGCGACGAGGACGACGTCGCCACAGATCGCCGGCCCGAGGCCGCCGCCGGCGGCGACGCCGTTGACGCCCGTGACGACCGGCTTCGGCGCCCGGACGAGCCCGCCGACGAACTCGTGGAGCGTGCCGGCCAGCGTCCGGAGCCGGGGCTCGTCGCTGCCGTCGCCGGACAGCGTCGTCAGGTCCGCGCCCGTGTTGAAGACGGGGCCGTCGGCGGTCACCGCGATACACCGCACGTCGTCGTCGCTGACCAGCGCCCGGACGGCGTCGACCAGCTCCTCGGCCATCCGCTCGTTCAGCGCGTTGTGGGCGTCCGGTCGGTCGAAGGTCAGTCGGCCGACGCCGCCCGTCCGCGTCACCTCGATGGTCCGATAGTCGGACATACTGCCGGCGACGGCCGCCGGGGGCTTAACTCCCGTCGGCCCGGCCGCCGGCCCCCGGCTCCTGGCTTCTGGCTCGTCGGCCCGGCCCCGACATCCGGCTCTCGGCGCCCGGCTCGCCGGCCGGCTCAGTCGTCGCCGCCGCCGTCGCCGCCGTCGTCGAACCGCCGGTCGACGCTCTCGGCGTGGGCCTCCAGTCCCTCGGCGCGGGCCAGCGTCGTCACCGTCCCCCGCAGCGCCGACAGCGCCTCGGCGTCGAGCCGCTGGACGGTCGTCGAGCGGAGGAACTGGTCGACCGACAGCCCGCCGGCGACCTTCGCTAGCCCGCCGGTCGGCAGGACGTGGTTGGTGCCGGTCGCGTAGTCGCCGGCCGCCACGGGCGAGTAGGCACCGAGGAAGACGCTGCCGGCGGAGTCGATCCGATCCAGCACCGACTCGTCGTCCGCGGCGACGATCGAGAGGTGTTCGGCGGCGTACTCCTCGGCGAACAGCACCGCCTCGGACATCGACCGCGCCAGCAGGATGCCGGAGGCGTCGCCGTCGAGCGCCTCCCGGATGACGTCGCTCCGCTCGCGGCGTTCGGCCTGGCGGTCGCAGGCCTCGGCGACGGCCTCGGCGGTCGCCTCGTCGTCGGTGACGCAGACGACCGACGCGTTCGGGTCGTGTTCGGCCTGCGCGAGCAGGTCGGCGGCGACCAGCTCCGGGTCGGCGGTCCACCGGTTGCCCGGGCCGACGATTTTCTGGACCGGCGCGACGGTCTCGGTGCCGTAGGCCAGCGCCGCCACCGCCTGAGCGCCGCCGACCCGGTAGACGGCGTCGACGCCGGCGACGTGGGCGGCCGCCAGCGTCGGCGCCGGCAGCTCCTCGGCCGGCGGCGTCGCCACCGCGACGTGGTCGACGCCGGCGACCGCCGCCGGGACGGCGCCCATCAGCACGCTCGAGGGGTAGGCGGCGGTGCCGCCGGGGGCGTAGACGCCGACCCGCTCCAGCGGCCGGAACCGCCGGCCCAACTCCCGGCCGTCGAACGACGCCCGCCAGTCGTCCGGCAGCTGCCGCTCGTGGAAGGCTCGGACGTTGGCGGCGGCGGTTTCGATGGCTTCGCGGACGTCGTCGTCGACCGACTCGTAAGCGCGTTCGGCCTCGTCGGTGACGTCGAGGTTGCCGACGGTCACGTCGTCGAACTTCTCGGCGAACTCCCGGAGCGCGACGTCGCCCTCCCGCCGTACCCGGTCGACGATGTCGTCGACGTCCGCCCGGACGGCGCCGATTCCGGCGTCCCGGTCGAACAGCGCGGCCCGCTCGTCCGGCGAGAGCTCCGCGACGGCTCTGACGTTCATGTCCCGTGGACGGCGCCGCCGGGCAAAGCGGTTTCCATCCGCCCGGGGCGGCGGCCGGACCGCCTCGGCGGACGAAAACGCATATCACCGACCGCCGTCTACCGCCGCACGATGCTGAGCGCCGTCATGGAGGACTACATCAAGGCGATCTACTCGCTGCAGGCAGAGCCCGGCGAGCGGGTGGGCACCTCCGAACTCGCCGACGCCCTCGACGTGACCTCCCCGACGGTGTCGAGTATGCTGTCGAAGCTGGCCGACCGCGGGCTCGTCGACCACGAGGAGTACCGCGGCGTCACACTCACCGACGAGGGCGAGGTGGTCGCCCTCGAGATCCTCCGGCACCACCGGCTGCTGGAGGCGTTTCTCACCGAGCGGCTCGATTACGACTGGGCCGACGTCCACGAGGAGGCCGACCGCCTCGAACACCACGTCTCCGAGGAGCTGACCGACCGCATCGCCGAGACGCTGGACAACCCCGGCGTCGACCCCCACGGCGACCCCATTCCCGACGCCGACCTCGAGCTGCCCGACTCGGAGGCGACGGGGCGGCTCTCGGCGGCCGAGGAGGGCGATTCCGTCGTCGTCCGGCGCATCCGCCACCAGGGCGACGAGGAGCTGCGCTATCTCGCGGCGGCGGGCGTCGAGCCCGGCGTCGAGCTGGAGGTACTGGAGGTCGCGCCGTTCGGGCTCGTCACCGTCGAGACGCCGGCGGGCCAGCAGGGCCTGCCCGAGGAGATCGCCGCCATCATCGAGACGACGCCCGCGACCGGAGCCGAGGCATAGTTAGCCACCAGCAGGCGACGACCGCGGCGACGGCACAGCCGCCGAGCAGGAACGCGACGACGGGGTCGACCGCCGCCCCGTCGGCGGCGGCCTCGGCGCTCAGCGCCACGCCGTCATCGGTCTCGGCGGGATCGGCTGCGAGCCAGTCGGTCACCGCGACGAAGACGGCCGTCGCGGCACCGACGGTCAGCGCGAGCCCGAACAGCCCCGCGAGTCGATCCCGCAGCCGCGAGGCGTCGTCGGCGTCGCCGGCGAACAGCACGACCGCCTCGCTACTGGGCGCGTAAATCGTCACCTCGGTGCCCGTCTCCGAGTAGCCGGTGCCGGCGGGCCCGATGAGCCCCGCCGTCTCGAGGTTATCCAGGTGGTAGTGGACGTTCTGCAGCGACGTCCCGACCTCCTCCCGGATTGCCGCCGGCGCCCGTGGCTCCTCGTAGATGGCCGACAGCACCCGGCGGGCCGTCTCGGAGGCCAGGGCGTCGAAGGCGGCGTCGGCGTCCTCGTCGCTCACCTCCAGCACCCGGGCCGTCTCCGGCGACGGCGACACGTCGTGTCGACTCGGTAGCAGGCCCATCGGGCGCCGGTAGTCGTCCCCCGTCAATGTCGGTTGTGTAATGTAAAACGGTCGTTTTAACCCCGCCAGCGGCCGCAGCCCTGCGACGGCTAGTGGACAGGACCCCGGAGACCGGAAGCGAGCGCCCGAGCGGTGCGGCGCATCGACCGTCGCTACCGACGGCACCCGCGAAACAAGGGAGGGGTTCCGTCAGATGTAGTCCTGGTCCTCGAGGCCGTCCATGATGTCGTCGACGAGGTCGTCGACGGAGTCGTAGGGGAACTCCTGTTGGCCGCCGGCCTTCGTGTTCAGTTCCATGGCGGTCATCGAGAAGTCGCCCGACTCGAACGTGGTGCCGGGCCCCTGCGGCAGCGCCGGTACGAGGTCCATCGGGCTGTTGACGGGGTAGTCGGCGCCTTCGAACGCTTCGGTGAACTGCTCTCTGAGGTCTTCCTTGTCGACCATTGCATGGAGACGTGAAACACACATCCAATTGAATGTTGTGCTGCGTGCCGCCGGTTAATTTATGTCAGGGCCCGACGCCCGCCTCGGGTCGGCGGCACGGACCGCGGCCCCCGTCAGGCGGCGACGACGTCCTCGTCGGTCGGGCTCCGGGCGTCGTATTCGGCGACGAGGGCGTCCAGTTCGGCCGCGTCGTCGGCGCCGGGCAGTTTCCGGTCGGCGGTCCGGCAGTCGGCATCGATGTCGAGCCGGTCGCAGACGCGGTCGGCGGCCGCCTCGGCCATCCGCCGGTAGGTGGTCAGCTTCCCGCCGACGACGCTGAGGAGGTCGTCGACGCCGTCGTCGGCGTGGTCCAACAGAAAGAAGCCCCGGGAGATGTCGCGGCGGTCCTCGTCGGCCTCGTCCGGTTCGTACAGCGGCCGCACGCCCCACCAGCTGCGGGCGACCGGCGCCTCCGCGACCGGCGGCAGCATCGCCGCACACTCCTCGATCGACCGCTCGACCTCCCAGTCGGCCCGCTCGTAGGCCTCGGGGTCGTCGACCGGGACGCTGGTCGTCCCGAGAACGACCTGGTCGCCGTGCGGGACGACGATGTCGCCGTCGTCCGGCGTCCGGCACCGGTTCAGCACCGGCCCGTCGGCGAGGGCGTCGTGCTCGACGGCAACCATCACGCCGCGGGCCGGTGCCATCTCGACGTCGGCGCCGGCCATCGCCGCGACCTCGCCGGCCCACGCGCCCGTCGCGTTGACGACGTGGTCGACGCCAACCGTCCCGTCGACGGCGCCGCCGAGCGTCGCGGCCGTCACCCGGCCGCCGTCGACGGTCAGCCCCTCCAGCGGCGCGTGCGGCCGGACGGTCCCGCCGTGGGCCTCCGCGTCGGCGGCGTTGGCGGCACACAGCCGCGACGGGAAGACGACGCCGTCCGGGACCGCCATCGCCCGCTCGACGTCGGCCGACAGCCCGGGGACGCGTTCGCGGGCCGCCGCCGGCGTCAGCCGCTCGGCCTCGATGCCGGCCGCCTCGCAGGCCGCCAGCTTCTCCTCGAAGTAGTCGGGGTCGTCGCCGGACAGCCCCACGAACAGCCCGCCGGTCTCCCGGACGCAGTCGCCGGCGACCGACCGGAGAATGCGGTTCTCCTCGATGCACTCCTCGGCGCCCGGCGGGTCCGACTCCGCGTAGCGGGCGCCGCTGTGCAGCACGCCGTGGGACCGCCCGGAGGTCCCGCCCGAGAGGCCACCGCGGTCGACGAGCGTCACGTCTACGCCGCGCAGCGCGAGGTCCCGCGCGACGCCGGTTCCGGTCGCGCCGCCGCCGACCACGAGTACGGTCGTCACTGTCGTACGTTCGTGTCGAGACGTATCACTCTGATTCCGCCGGTCGTTCTTGCGCCGCCGGAGACGGCGTCACCCGACGCGTCGCAGCGACCCGTCCGCCCGGTATACGTGTGCCCGAATATCGTACCGCTCTCGCGTGCCGATTAGCGGTCGGCTGCCCCATTGCTCACGACGCTCGGATACTCCGCCACGCCGGCGTACAGGGCGAGTTCCCGTCCGAGCCGGGACGTCCGGTCGGCGATGTCGGGGTCCGCGATCCGGGCGTCCGTCACGGTCGAGTGCGACTCGGGAACCGCGACCTCGGTCGGCAGCGTCCACGCCCCGAGCGTCCGGGCGACGGTCCGGAGGTGGTCGAGCGCGGAGCTCGGGAACGATCCGGCGGCGACCTCCAGGAGGCCGACTGTCGTCCCCTCCAGCTCGTCGCGGCTGCAGTGGTCGAGCGCGTTCTTCAGCGCCCCCGAGTAGGAGCCGTGGTAGTTCGGCGTGCCGAGCAGGACGCCGTCGGCCCGCCGGAGCGTCCGCCGCAGCGCCTCCGCGTCCGGCACGTCGGTGTCGACGGCGTTCAGCGGCGGTATCTCGTACTCCCGCAGATCGACGAGGTCGGTCGTCGCGCCGGCCGCCTCGGCCGCCGTCAGCGCTTCCCGCAGCACGACGCGCGTCCGGCTCCCGTCGCGCAGGCTCCCACGATTTCAAGAACTTTCCCGAGCGAGTCCGAGCGCCCTTCGGCGCGCCGACCACGTCTCGAGACGGAGCCGACGGGGACGCAGACGTTTCCCGATTCGGCCGGGCAAACCTTCGTACGCGGGCTGGACGGCGGAGGCAGGATGAACAGCAGTACACGCGATTGTCGCTCGCCGCCGAGCGTTCGGCGTGCGGCCCCCCGGGTAGCACCCTCGCCCGTCGCTGCGACGTCGTGATCGCCGGTGGGCGGAACGGGACTTCGCCACGGCGTAGCCTGGTCCGCTCGAGCGTCACCTGGAACACTACCGGGCGAGAATCTACTGATAGGTTCGGCGGAAGTGAAAACCGGACGGGAGCTCTGCCCGGACGTTCAAGTGGGATGGCGGCATAAGGTATCGTATGAGCCAGGTGACGAGACGTATCGTGCAGGAGCTCCACGACGAGCCACACCTCGAAGGCCGGCGGATTACCGTTCAGTTCGTCAAAGAACAGATTGAGGAGCGGGGGCTCGATCCGAGAACGGTCGCTGATCGCCACGATCTCGACGTGGCCGATGTCTATCGGGCGCTCACGTACTACCACGACC
>PXSC01000056.1 GCA_003023535.1 Halobacteriales archaeon QS_9_70_65
ACGTTCGAACTCTCCGTGTCGGGGACGGCCCGCCAGACCTGCTGATCGTTTTCGGCGCCGACGTCGCCGGTCACCTCGACCGGGCCGAGCGTCTGGACCGACCCGGGCTGTGACCCGTCGATATCGACGAAAACGTCGCGGGTGCCGGTGCCGTCGACCGGGTCGTCGAACTCGACGATGGTGCTGTCGGCGACGTCGCGCTCCTCGTAGTCGTCGCCGTCGACCGCCGTCCAGCCGTTCGGGAGGTTGACGCGGACCTCCGCCTCGGCTGACGTCGAGACGTCCAGCGTGACCCGGTTGGTCTGGCCGGCGGTGAACGCCGATCCGTCGTCGCGCAGCTCGACCTTCGGCTCGATGGTGTCGCGGGTCCCGACCGGAATCGCGGGGTCGTCGAGGCGCATCACGTACACGCCCGTCGAGATGTCCGACGAGAAAACCACGCCGTTGGCCTCGATGGCACACCAGCGGTACGGCGTCGCCGCCGACAGCGAGCCGAACTTCGCCTCCTTGGGCGTGTTGAAGTGGGTCCGCGACCAGGCCGTCTCGGCGAGAATCCACCCCTTCGACCCCGAGGCGAGGCCGCCCTCGGAGATGGGTTCCTCTTCTTCCTCCAGGTCATCGTAGGGCGCGTCCGCGGGGTTGCGGTCTTCTTCGGTGACGCTGGGACCGTCGGGGTAGCCGATCTCGAGGATACGCGTGCCGGCGTGGTAGTGGCCGACGGTGACGAACAGCCGGCGGGTGCCGTCGATTTCGGTGTCGATAGTGCCGATGTTGTGGGCGCTGTAGGTGTACGCGTCGAAGGCGACGTTGGATCGCCACACCCACTTTGCGAGCTCGTCGCTCGGGGTCGTCGGCGCGCCGTCGAGGGAGGCCGTCCCCAGCTCGACGCCATCCTCGACGCCCGTCGCGTCGACGAGGTAGAAGTGCCCCGTGTGGCCGCGCTTGTTGCCGTACTGCTCGGAGCCGTCGCCGGTGTCGGGGTCGGGGTCGGGGTTCTCCTGGCCGACGACGAACAGTCGCTTGCCGTTCACCGTCCGGCGGAGCGGCTCGATGGTGTGTGCCCGCTCCATCGTGAACAGGCCGAGTTCCTCGATGTCGCCCGGGTCGCTCACGTCGAGGATGCGGGCGCCCGATCGGCTCTCGCCGGCGTCGTGGTTGGTCCCCCAGTTGGCCAGATACGCGTACGGATCGCCCGTGACGGGGTCGTCGATGACCGTGATGTCGTGGGCGTAGTACTCGTTGGAGGCGAGTCCGGCCTTGTTGGTCGGGTTGCCCGGCTGCCCCTGGCGGAGTTCGGTGTCGTGGGCCCAGAAGTTGACCAGCTCGATGTCGCCGGACGACCGGTCGAACCGGTGGACGTACACGCCGGCGGGGTCGCCCAGCGGGCCGGTGACGCCGAAGACGTAGTCCTCGCCCCCGATGCGGTGGTGATAGCAGTTGTGCATCCCGAAGCCGTACTCCTGGCGGCCGAGGATTTCGGGGTCGCCGGGGTCGGAGATGTCGACCGCCAGCACGCCCGCGTGCTCGGCGTTGTCGGCGCTGTCGCCCTCCGTACGGGCCTCCGGAGCGTTGCCGGCCGTCGCGGCGAACAGGCCCGCGACCGGCTGCTGGGTCACGAACAGGTACTTTCCGTCGCCGGAGAACTTGACGTCCATCACCGACGTCGCGTTGTCTTCGTTGGGGATGAACGACAGGACGGTCATCTCGGCGCGCTCGAGCTCCTCGCCGCTCTCGGGGCCCGCCGCCACGCCCGTCGCCGCGACGCCGAGCGTCCCCGCGACGCCCTTCAGGATCGCCCGTCGCGTTTCGTCGTCTATCGTATCCTCTGTCATGGCTCTACCCGAATGTAGGTTTCACTACAAAGAAGGGTTGTGACAAATCCGTCCAATCGTCGGGCGAACGCCGGGAACTCCCGGAATCCGACGGTCGCCGACGGATGGCGCCGGCCCGCTCGTACTGGTTGCTGTACCTGTCCGGTCAGAACGACCGCACGCCGTCGTGCGGTCGATACCGAAGTGACTTGCAGTAATCGCTATCAGAGGTTCGTCCCGACGCCCACGACGAGAACGGTGGTTTCGGTCCCGGCGACGGGCTGCCATTGGCTGTCGACCGCCCGTGGCCCGCCGTCGTCGACGGCGAACTCCGTCCGCCCGAGGGTGTACGAGCCGGTCTCCGCGGGCGCCTCCACGAAGTACGCCACCTCGTCGCCGTCCTCGACGGTCCCCTCGATGGTGACGAGCTGGCCGTCGCCGGCGTCCTCGACGGATTCGACGTCGCCGTTGGCCTCGAGCACGTTCCACTCGCTCGGGACGCGGTCCCGGAGCCGAACCGGCGCGTCCGTCTCGACGGAGAGTTTCACCATGTTCGTCTGGCCGGCCGTGAACGCCGAGGCGTCGTCGTTCCGGTCGATCCGGATGTCGGCCGGCGTCCGGGTGCCGACGGGCACGTCGGGGTCATCGACCGTGACCGCGTAGACGCCGGTGTTGATGCCCGAGCCGAACACCACACCGTTCTCCTCGACCGCACACCAGAAGTCCGGCGTCGCCGCCGTCAACTCGGCGAACTTCGCCGCTTCGGGGTAGTCCTCGACGTGCGAGCGGAAGTACGCGACCTGCCCCATGCCGTCGTCGCCGTTCGACACCGGCGTGCCCCAGTCGTACTCTTCGGCGTGGTCGTCGTCGTGGTCGTGCTCGTCCGGGTCGACGTCGTCGTCGGCCACCGTGGTGTCGTCGATGTAGTTCGTCTCCACCCGGTGGCCCAGCGCCTCCGAGAACTCGAGGAACCGGATGCCGGCGTGATAGTGACCGGCGGCGACGAACTGCCGGATCTGGCCGTCCTCGACCGTCTCGAACGGCTCCACGTTGTGGAGGCTGAACGTGTAATTCTCGAAGGACACCTGGTCGGACAGTTGCCAGCGCGCGAGCGGCGGCTCTCGACTCTCGTCGTAGTCGTGATGCTCCCGTGCCGCGCCCAGGTCGACCGATTCCTCCTGGGCGCCGGGGTCGAGTGCTTGGGCGTCGACGAGGTACAGCCACCCCGTGTCGCCGTCGACGTTCTGCCCGTAGCTGCCGAAACCGTCCTCGAACGTCGAACTCGGGTTCTCCTGGCCGGCGACGAACAGCCGTCGGGCGTTCCCGTCCGCGTCCGTCGCGGTGATCGGCCAGATCTCGTGAGCACGGTACATGTCGAAGTGCCCGAGCGTCTCCATCTCGGTCGGATCGCTGGCCTCGAGCACGAACGCGCCGTTATTCAGGTCCGCGGCGTACGCGACCGGGACGCCGGTCTGTGGGTCGCGCTCGACCCGGATGTCGTGGAGGTAGTAGTCGTAGCCGCGCGTCGCGTACTGGCGCCGCGTGGTTCTTTTCGTTCGACCAGTAGTTGACCAGCGACATCGATCCCGTCGTTCGGTCGAACCGGACGACGTAGATGCCGGCGTTCACCCCGATCGGCCCCTTGACGGCGAACACGTAGTCGGTGCCGCCGATGCGGAGGTGGTCGGCGTTGTGGACGCCCAGGCCGTAGGCGCTCCACCGGCCGACGACCTCCGGGTCGCCGGGGTCGCGCACGTCGACGGCCTGGATCGACCCGGCTTCGGGACTGGTCCCCGCGCTGTCGGGCTCCGTCCGGACCTCCTCGTCGCCGTACAGAACGGCGATGGCCTGCTTGCTGACGAAGACGTAGTTGCCGTCGGCGCTCGGGCGGACGTCCATGACCGAGGCCCCGCCGTTCTCGTTGGGCAGGAACGAAAGCACCGTCATCTCGGCCCGTTCGAGTTCCGCCTCGCTCTCGGCCCGGGTGTAGGCGCTGACGTCCAGGATGGCCATCCCCCGGTCGATCGTCGGGTCCCGGGAGGAGAGGATGCCGACGTAGGCGAGGTCGTCGTGGACCTTCAGCTCCGAGATGCCGCCGTAGTGGGGGTCGTCCGGCCGCCCGCTCACGGACTCGCTGCCGACCCCACCCAGCGAATGATAGCCCCGCCAGTCGACGCCGGTCGCGTCCTCGGCGGGGTGGTCGTGACCCTCGGGGCCGTGGTCGCCGGCGCCGGGGTGGGCGGTCGCGAGGCCGCCGACCGCCGACACCCCGAGGGTGCCGGCCACGCCCTTCAGGATCGCTCGCCGCGTCGCGTCGTCGATACTGTCGTCTGACATGGGTCTGTCGACCGTTCCTCATCGTCGTAAAGAAAGATTCTGACAAATCCGTCCAAACGAGTCGGTCGCGAGCCTCATATCGACTGCTATAGCTGTGTATCCAGTGCGACCACGGCCTCGTGCTGTCGATACCGGAAGGACCGACGGGAGTCGCTATCAGTCCCCGTCGGACCGCAGCTCGGTCACGCGGTCGACGATCGCCTCGCGCTTCTTCGACAGTGCGCCGGCACTGCCGACGGCGACACCACCGGCGCCGATGGCGGTGGACTGGCCGACGACGACGGCGGTGTCGGTCGTGTCGGCCAGCGCGTGCCACGTCTTCCCGCCGTCGGCGCTCACTTCGATCGGGCCGAAGGTGTACGAGCCGGTCTCGTCAGGAGCCTCCGCGAAGTAGGTGAGCGACTCCGACTCGTCGAGGTCGGCCTCGGAGCTACCTCCCACGACTTCCCACCCCGAAGGGAGGGTATCGCGGACGAGCACGTCGCGGTCGGTGAACTCGAGGGTGATATCCACCTGGTTCGTCTGCCCTGCGGTGAACACCGAGGCGTCGTCGGCACGGGTGACGCCCGCGACGGGGTCGGCGCCGCCGATCGGGACACCGTCCGCCTTGATGGCGTGGAGGCCCTGGTTGATGTCGGAGGCGAACGTGATACCGTTCTCCTGGTTCGCACCCCACACGAACGGCGTGATGTAGTTGAGTCCCTCTAGCCGGGAGTCCTTCGGCGTGCCGTACTGCGGCCGGGAGTAACCGCGCTTGGTCAGGCGCCAGTCGGTGGTCTCGTGGGGGCCGGCGGCACCATCGTCGTTATTCATGAACCGGCTGTCGCCGACCAGTCCGTCGTCGGTGCCGGGCTGGAGCTTGAGGAACTGGACGCCGCCGCCGTAGTGCGCCTGGTGAACCCAGAACGACTCCTCGCCGGTGGCGGGGTCGACGTGGCGGGCGAAGTCGGAGTTGTGCGGCGACAGCGAGAAGTCGTACGGGCCGAATTCGACCTCGCTATCGTCGTCGGTCGTGTCGCCGTTGGACTTGTCGGGGTTGGTGTACTCGTTCTGCCACTCCCACATGTCGAGCTCGCCGAGTTGGGTCGGGCCGTCCGGATCGTATCCGTCCTCGCCCTCGAACAGTCCATCGGCGTCGACAAGATAGACGCGGCCGGTGTGAGTGCTCGACTCGGAGATCTCCTGGCTCGTGATGATGACGCGCTTGCCGTCGACGAGGGTCGGCGCTGGGGAGGCGAAGTGGGAGGCGCCCATTTTGAAGTGGCCGAGCGCCTTCAGGTTTGACGGGTCGGAGGCGTCCAGTGCCCACATTCCGCGGTCCCAGTAGGCGAGATAGCAGACCGGCGTCCCGGTGCGCGGATCGTCCTGAATCTCCATGTCGTGGATGTACGCGCCGCCCTCCTGTCCGACGGGGTCGATGCCGAAAACGTCACCAGGGTAGATGTCCTTCTCGTCAACGTCTCCCTGGGCGAGGTTCCCCTCGTACTCCCACTGGTTGACGAGTTCGAACGTGCCCGTCGTCCGGTCGAATCGAAGGACGAACATCCCCTCGCCGGTGCTGACAAGGTTGCCCGAGTCGTTGATACCGAAGATGTAGTCGTCGCCGTCGATCCGGTGGTGGTAGGCGTTGTGCGATCCGGAGCCCTCGAGCGAGAAGTTGGCGAGCGTTTCCGGGTTGGACTTGTCGCTCACGTCGACGGCGACGATGCCCGAAGTCTGGGCCGTCGCGCCCTCGTCCTCGAGGTTGGGCGTGGGGTCGAACCCCTCCAGGCGCGTGGGATCGTCCGTGTTGCCCACGATGGTGCCGAACAGCTGCTGGTACGGCTGGGTCGACAGGAACGCGTAGTCCCCGTCGTCGCTCACCTTCACGTCCATCACCGACGCGCTGGCGGTGTTGTTCCGCAGGAAGGACACGACCGACAGTTCGGCGTTCTCGAGCTGCGCCTGCTGTTCGGACGTGGTGGCGTCAGCCGGGATGCGCGTGTAATCGGAGATATCGATGATGGCCATTCCGCGTCCGGGCGTTTCCGACCCCGACGAGAAGAACCCGACGTACGCGTAGTCGCCGTTCGTCCGTACCTCGGTGATGCCACCGTAGTGGGGCCGCTGGGCCTCCCGCTCCGGGTCGCGGCGGGCCGTCCCCTCCGCGCCGAGCGCGTGGTAGCCGACGACCTCGGCGTTCTCCGTCTTTCCACGGGTGTCCTCCCGCTGGCTCGTCCAGGTGTTCTCCCCGGCAGGGCCTTTCTCCTCGCCCCACTCGTGGGCGCTGGCCGATCCCATCGCGCCGACACCGAGAGTGCCGGCCACGCTCTTAATGATCGTCCGTCGCGTCGCGTCGCTCAGCTCGTCAGAGTCAGGCATGGCTTATATGCCAATTCGATGAAGCGTATAAAAAGGCTTGTGACAAGACCGTCCAACGGTGGTCGTAAGTTTGTAATAAATCGGCCGGTCGGCATCGCCGTCGGTGCCGCATACGATGTGCTCACTCTTGCCGCCCACGCTTACACCGTACCGGGCAGGGCAAGCTCCGAGCCGCGGCGCGAACGCTTTTGACGCCGGCCGACCAACCCTGGAACATGAACGTCGAGGATACCGCCGAGGAGCTCGCTTCCGAGCTCGGGGTCGAGACCGCGGAGGTCGAGGAGGACCTCGAGAAGCTCGTCTCCTACTCCGTCCCGCTGGAGGAGGCGAAGAGTAGCCTCCGTCGCAAGTACGGCGACGGGGCCGGCGGCGGCGACACGCCGCCGGAGACCGACGTCGGCGCGGTCGGCCCCGACGACGGCAGCGTCACCGTCACCGCCCGGGTGCTGACCGTCGGCAAGCGCTCGATCCAGTACGACGGCACCGAGCAGGCGATCTTCGAGGGAGAACTGGCCGACGAGACCGGCCGCATCTCCTACACCGCCTGGACGGACTTCGCGCTGTCGCCGGGCGACACCATCACGGCCGGCAACGCCGGCGTCCGCGAGTGGGAGGGCGAACCCGAACTCAACCTCGGGGAGTCGACGACCGTCACCGTCCAGGAGGAGCCGCTCGAGGTGCCGCACGAGGTCGGCGGCGAGCGGGACCTCGCCGACCTCGAGCCGGGCGACCGCGGCCGGACCGTCGAGGTCCGGGTCCTGGAGGTCGAATCGAAGACCATCGACGGCCGGAACGGCGAGACGGAGATCCTCAGCGGCGTCGTCGGCGACGAGTCCGCCCGGCTGCCGTTCACCGACTGGGATCCACACGACGCGGTCACCGCCGGCGAGTCCGTCCGGCTGGAGGACGTCTACGTCCGGGAGTTCCGCGGCGTCCCGTCGGTCAACGTCACGGAGTTCTCGACGGTCGAGCCGACCGCCGAGGTCGACGTCGACGACTCGGCGGCCCGGATGACCGTCCGGGAGGCCGTCGCGTCGGGCGGCGTCTTCGACGTCGAGGTCGTCGGCAACGTCATCGAGGTGCGGGACGGCTCGGGGCTCATCCAGCGCTGTCCCGACTGCGGCCGCGTCGTCCAGAACGACCAGTGCCGCAGCCACGGCGCCGTCGACCCCGAGGACGACCTCCGGGTGAAGGCCATCCTCGACGACGGCACCGACACGGTGACGGTGGTTCTCGGCCGGGAGCCCACCGAGGCGGTGTACGGCGGCACCCTCGAGGACGCCCTCGAGGACGCCCGTGACGCGATGGACCGCGGGGTCGTCGCCGACGCCATCGCCGACGACATCGTCGGCGGCGAGTTCCGCGTCCGCGGGATGCTGTCGGTCGACGAGTACGGCGCCAACCTCGACGCCGACGACTTCGCCGAAAGCGACGACGACCCCGCCGACCGGGCCCGCGAGCTGCTCGCGGAGGTGACGGCATGAGCGACGCCGACGACTCCGGGCCCGGCCGCCGCGAGGTGGCCTACCGGCTGTTCGCCGCCGAGTTCGACGACGCCGAGTTCGACTACAGCGAAAGCGACGAGGAGCGGGCGCCCAACTACGTCGTCACGCCGACCGGCGCCCGCGCCAACCGGCTGTTCGCGGTCGGCGTCCTCACGGAGGTCGAAAGCGTCAACCCGGAGATGGTCCGGGGCCGGGTCGTCGACCCGACGGGCGCGTTCGTCACCTACGCCGGCCAGTACCAGCCCGAGGCGCTCGCGGTCCTCGAGCGGACGGAGCCGCCGGCGTTCGTCGCGCTGTCCGGGAAGGCCCGGACCTTCGAGCCGGACGACGACGACGTCGTCTACTCGTCGGTCCGGCCGGAATCGGTCAGCGCCGTCGACGCCGAAACGCGGGACCGCTGGGTCGTGACGGCCGCCGAGCGGACGCTCGACCGGGTCGGCGTCGCCGCCGCCGCCCTCGAGTCGGGGCTGACCGGCGACGCCCTCCGGGTGGCGCTGACCGACGCCGGCGTCGACGACCGACTGGCCGACGGCGTCGCCCTCGCGCTCGAGTACTACGACACCACGCCGGCGTACCTCGGGGCGCTCCGGGAGACCGCGCTCGACGCCGCCCGCGTCGTCGCCGACGAGGCCGACGAGGCCGACGCCCCGACGCTGGCGCCGGACGATTCCGGCGGCCCGGACGCCCCGACGGCGGCCGACCTCGCGACGATGGAGCTGTCGGCGCCCGCGACGACCGGTGACGCCGGCGTCGCCGGCGAGACGACGACCGCCGAGCCGGATCCCGACCCCGAGCCCGTGGAGGCGACCGCCGGCGCCGGGACGGACGCGGAGCCGACGACCTCGACCCCGGGCGACGACGCCGCCGAGACGGAGCCGGCGGCGGCGACGGCCGATACCGGGGCCGACTCGGGCGTCGGTGCGGACGCGGACACGGAGGCCGACGCTGACGCCGACGTCGACGCGGACGCGGCGATCGATTCCGACGGCGAAACGGATACCGAGGCGGACGTGGAGACCGAAATCGGAGACCTGGAGGCAGCCACGGCGGACGCCGACGACGAGCCTGCCCTCGACACGGACCGCGGCGACGCCGACGAACCCGGCGAGTTCGAGCCCGGCGAGTTCGACCTCGACGAGGAGACGAGACAGGAGGTCGAAGAGGAGTACGGCACCGAGTTCTCGACGGCCGACGAGGTCGAGGAGGCGGACATCGAGTCGCCTGAGCCCGACACCGAGGCCGAGGCCGACGAGCCGGCGGGCGACGATGACGATGACGACGACGACAGCGGCGCCGACGTCGACGACGGCGCCGACGCCGACACCGAGTCCGACCCGGAGGAGACGGCCGACGAGGCCGACGAGGCCGACGCCGAAGACGACGAGGACGAAGACGTCGATCTCGAGAACGCGGTCATGGCGGCGATGGAGACGGTCGGCGACGGCGACGGTGCCGACCGGGAGGCGCTGGTGGCGGCCGTCGTCGACGAGCACGGCGTCGACCCGGAGGCCGTCGAGGAGGCCATCCAGGACGCGCTGATGAGCGGCCGGGATACGGAGCCACGCCGCAGAGCGCCGCGAGCACCTGCTGGAGCTGCTGGCGACGACGAGCGCCGACCGGGTCGTCTTCCTCGGCGATCTCGGCGACGGCATCGGCGAGCCGACCGGCGCCGAGCGGGTCGAACTCCGGGAGCTGCTGTCGGCGGTGACGGACCGGGCGCCGGTCACGGTCGCGAAGGGCAACCACGACGGCGACCTGTCGGCGGTGACCGACCGCTTCGCCGGCGTCGAGCTCGCCGACGGCCCGGGAACGCGCGTCGGCGACGTCGGCTTCTGTCACGGCCATACCTGGCCCGACGAGGCGGTGCTCGCGGCGCCGACGGTCTGCACCGCCCACGAGCACCCGCAGGTGGCCCTGGAGGACGCCGTCGGCGGTCGCCGCACCGAGCGGGCGTGGCTCCGGGGCCGGCTCGACTCCGAGGCGTTCGATCACGACTACGACCGCGTCGGCGACCGGCTGGTCGTCTGTCCCGCGTTCAACGACCTCTCGGGCGGCACCCACGTCAACGAGGCCGACGACTTCCTGTCGCCGTTCCTGCCGGCGGGGCTGGACGGCGGCGAGGCGTACCTGCTGGACGGCACCCGGCTGGGGCCGTACCGGGCGGTCTGACCGCCCGCTGCCGGCCGTCCGACCCGACGACCGGCGCGGATGCGGGTACGGGTGGTTCGACAGTAGTGTTAGATAAGAACTCGTAGAGAGGCTTGAAGACGTAGAAAGCCCTCGACGCTCTCGACTTCTGCTCGCGGGCCTTCGGCCCGCTCGCACGGCTCGAGGCGACGGAGTCGCCTCGCTGCCCGCGACTCGCTGCGCGCTTCGGCCGCGGTGCGGCCTGCAGTGCTTGCGTCGTCGGGGTTCGCCGAGAGCGCCTCGCCCTTTCAGTCCGCCAGGAGTCAGTTGAGCGGCCGGCAGAAACTAACTCGTTGCTCGGTGCTTATTTGAACACCGCCGGTTCGACAAGCGGGTCGCTTAATCGGCTCGCGCTATTAGGGTAGAGCGATGAGTGACACCCTAGCCGCCGGCATGGACGCCTTCGCCAGCCTCCACCCGGCGGTGCGCGAGGCGCTGTCCGAGCGGGGGTTCACGACGCCGACCGAGCCACAGCGCGAGGCGATTCCGGCGCTCGTCGCCGGCGAGCACGGCCTCGTCGTCGCGCCGACCGGTTCGGGCAAAACCGAGACGGCGATGCTGCCGGTGCTGTCGGCCATCCGCGACCGGGACGGCCGGTTCGGGATACAGGCGCTGTACGTGACGCCGCTGCGGGCGCTGAACCGCGACATGCGCGAACGGCTGGAGTGGTGGGGCGAGACGCTGGACGTCGACGTGGACGTCCGTCACGGCGACACGACGGACTACCGGCGGCAGCAGCAGGCCGAGAACCCACCGGACGTGCTGGTGACGACGCCGGAGACGATGCAGGCGATGTTCACCGGCGAGAAGCTCCGCCGGGCGCTTGCCGACGTCGAGCACGTCGTCGTCGACGAGGTCCACGAACTCGCCGAGTCCAAGCGCGGCGCCCAACTGACGGTCGGCCTCGAGCACCTCCGGGAGCACGCCGGCCCGGTCCAGCGGATCGGGCTGTCGGCGACGGTCGGCGACCCCGCGGAGGTGGGGCGGTTCCTCACCGGCGACCGCGGCTGCCGGGTCGTCGAGGTCGAGGCCGCCACCGACCTCGACGTCGAGGTCCGGACGCCGCGGATCCGGTCGACGGACCACGAGACCGCCAGCCGGCTGATGACCGACGCGACCGCCGCCAGCCACGTCCGCTGTATCGACGAGATCGTCGCCGACAACGACTCGACGCTGGTGTTCGTCAACACCCGCCAGACCGCCGAGGGGCTCGGCTCCCGGCTGAAGGCCTACGGCACCGACGTCGGGGTCCACCACGGCTCGCTGTCGAAGGAAGCCCGGATCGACGTCGAGGACCAGTTCAAATCGGGCGAGCTGGACGCGCTGCTATGTACGTCGTCGATGGAGCTGGGTATCGACGTCGGCCGCATCGACCACGTGATCCAGTACGCCAGCCCCCGGGAGGTGCGGCGGCTGCTCCAGCGGGTCGGCCGGGCGGGCCACCGCCGGGACGAGGTCTCGGCCGGCACGGTCGTCACGACCCACCCCGACGACACCCTCGAGGCGCTGGCCATCGTCGACCGCGCCGAGCGCGGCGCGGTCGAGGCGGCCGGCATCCACCACGCCAGCCTCGACACCGTCGCCAACCAGGTCTGTGGGCTGCTGATGGGGCTCGGCGACCTGTCGGCGGCCCGCGCCTACGAGATCGTCACGCGGGCCTACCCGTTCCGGGAGCTCGCCGAAACCGACTTCAAGGCCGTCGTCCGGCAGCTGTCCGACAACCGCGTTCTCTGGCTCGACGAGGAGGCCGACCGCATCGAGTCCTCCGGCGGCACCTGGCAGTACTTCTACGCGAACCTCTCGATGATCCCCGACGAGGCCAACTACATCGTCTCGGACATGGCCTCCGGCCGGACCGTCGGGACGCTGGCCGAGCGGTTCGTCGTCACCTTCGCCCAGCCCGGCGAGACGTTCATCCAGGGCGGCGACATGTGGCGCATCACGGAGATCGACGACGGCGAGGAGGAGGTGCTCGTCACGCCGGTCGAGGACCCCGCCGGCGAGGTGCCCTCCTGGGTCGGCCAGGAGATCCCCGTTCCGTACGACGTCGCCCAGCGGGTCGGCCGGGCGCGGGCGACGATCGCCCGGGGGTTCGACGAGGGCGCCTCCCGGGCGGCCGTCGCCGCCGACCTCGCCGGGCGGTTCCCGGTCGACGAGCACACCGCCGAGACGGCGCTGGAGCCGTTCGAGCGGCAGGAAACGACGACCCCGACCGACGACCGCGTCGTCGTCGAGGGGTACGGCCGCAACGTCGTCGTCAACGCCGCCTTCGGCCACACGGTCAACGAGACGCTCGGCCGGTTGCTGTCGGCGCTGATCGGCCAGCGCACCGGCTCGTCGGTCGCCCTCGAGACCGATCCCTACCGCATCGAGCTGGAGGTGCCGGGCGGGACGAGCCTCGGCGACGTTCGCGAGCTGCTGGCGGAGACCGACCCCGCCCACGTCGCCGGGCTGGTCGAGCTGAGCCTGAAGAACGCCGACTCGCTGAAGTTCACCCTGGCGCAGGTCGCCGCCAAGTTCGGCGCGTTGAAGCGCTGGAAGGGCAAGGGCTCGAGTCAGAACGGCTTCGGCAAGGACCGGCTGCTCGAGGCGCTGGAGGACACCCCCATCTACGACGAGGCCGTCCGGGTCGTCCTCCACGAACAGCTCGACGTCGACGGCGCCGCGGCGGCGCTGGAGCGCATCCAGTCCGGCGACCTCGCCCTCGAGACGGTCGGCGAGCGCACGCCGGTCGGGGGTGCCGGCCGCTCGTCCGGCCGGGAGCTGCTCGCCCCGGAGAACGCCGACGCCTCCGTTATCGAGACCGTCAAACAGCGCATCCAGGAGGACCGCGTCCTGTTGGCGTGTCTCCACTGCATGGAGTGGGACCGCCGCCAGCAGGTCAGCCGCGTCGACGACCAGCCCGAGTGCCCGGCGTGCGGCTCGACGCGGGTGGCGGCGCTGAACCCCTGGGCCGACGAGGTGCTGGCGGCCGTCCGGGCCGACGAGCGCGACGAGGAAGCCGAAAAGCAAACCCGGCGGGCCTACCGGGCCGCGAGCCTCGTCCAGAGCCACGGCAAAAAAGCCGTCATCGCGCTCGCGGCCCGCGGCGTCGGCCCCCGCAACGCGGCCTACGTCATCAACAACCACCGCGAAAACGAGGACGACTTCTACCGGGACATCCTCGAGCGGGAGCGCACCTACGCGAAGACGAAGTCGTTCTGGGATTAGTCCTCGATCTCCAGCTCGTTGGTCGTCACGTGGAGGTACTGGACGCTCGTGGTTCCGTTGCGGCCGTCGCCGACGGTCCGGCCCGAGAGGTCCTCGTCGTAGTGGATCTGTGCGCCGTTGTCGCCTTGGACCTTCTCGGCGATGATCGCCCCGTGGATGTGGGGCACGTCGTCGCCCTCGTCGATGTCGACCTTGGCGTTCGGCGCGTTGATGACGCCGGTGACGTTGGTCTTGATGTTGGCACCCCCGGTGCCGTAGTAGTTGATCTCGACGCGCGTGGCGTCGTGCTCGCCGTCCGGCGCCGTCGTGATGTTGCCGCTGCTGAGCGAGAGGTCGTCGGAGACGTACAGCTCGATTCGGCCGCCCTCCTCGAAGGTGAGCTTCCCCTGGTCGATGTCGAGTTTCGAGACCTTGTACGTGCCCGGAGGTAGCTCGCAGTGCTCGCCGGAGGACCCGACCTGTATGGTGCCGCCGTTCGTGCAGCTCGCGGGAACGGGGTCGACTTCGTCCTCGGGCGGAACCTCGATTTTGGGGGGGTCGGGGCTCGGCTCGTCCGGCGACTCCGGCGGCTTCGGGTCGTCCGGCGAGGTCAGCGGCCCGAGGCTGGCAGAGCCGCTGGAGTTCAGGGAGCAGTCTCCCCCGACGCTCCCGGTAACGTACACGTCGCCCGAGACGGTGTTCGAGCCGGAGCAGGTGAGGTCGCCGCCGACGTTGAGGTCCTGACTGATACTCGCCGAGTCGACGTTCACGTCGCCAGCGACGTAGACAGTTCTGGAGACTGTCGTCCCCGACAGGTCGGCGTCGCCGCCGACGTGAACCTCGTCGTCGTAGTCACTGTCGGTGTCCTCGAGGTCCGCGTCGGTGTAGGCCGGCCCGCCGACGGTCGTGTCGTCGGTGTAGATGCCGTCGCTCGCGTGCAGCTCGCCGTCCACGTCGACCCCGGCGCCGTCGTCCTGTTTTCCGTAGGTGCCGTCCGTGTACACGTCGCCGTTCAGGGTGGGGTTCTTTTCGAGACTCTTCAGCGTCTCGGCGTGGATGTCGCCGTCGACCGTCACGCCGTTGGAGTTGAACGTGAGTTCGCTGCCGGTGCGGACCCCGCCGACGGAGACGCCGGAGTTGCTCAGCGTGACCTTCTCCTCGGAGTGGATGGTCCCGCCGACCTCGTCGCCGTTCACCGTGACCTTCCGTTCGGCGAAGATGTTCTCCCCGACGCTTCCCGGGTCCTGTATCTCCACCTTCCGCTGGCTGTGGATGCTGCCGTCGACGCGGCCGCCGCTCGTCACGCTCACCTTCTCGCCCTGCCGAATCGTGTAGACGTCGCCGTCGACGGTCCCCTCTATCGGGTTGACGCCGCCGTCGGTGACCACGTCGCCGTCGCCGATCGTCGCCGGCGACGGCACGACCAGCTCGACGGTCACCGTCTTCGCGTCGTCGTCCAGCTCGACGACCGTGCCGGCGGTCCGTCCGGCGATGAACTCGCCCCAGGCCCGGTAGTACTCGCTGTGGATGGTCACGTAGACGCTGCCGCTGGAGTCCGGAAGCGGGTTGGTCAGGCTGTCGGCCCGGTCGGTCGGGCCGGCCGTCGCGGTCAGATCGACCGTCGAGCCGCCGCTGCCGACGTCGCCCGAGACGACGACGACCGGCAGCGTCAGCGTGTCGCCGCGGTAGTGAAACTCCGGCGGCGACACCATCCGGGCGTTCCCGTCGTCGCCACGGCGCCAGACGCCGCCGCCCTCGTAGGCGACCGTCGTGTCGCCGGTGTCGTACCGGATGGTTCCCATGTACGTCTTCTCCTCGCCGCAGCTGGCGTCGCTGACGTTCTCCGGCAGGATGAACGACCGATTGGTCGTCGTCCCGTTCTCGACGCAGATCCAGCTGGCGTCGTCCTCAACCGTGAGCTGTCCCTGGGAGGCGTCGACGGTCATCCCGCGCTGTTTGCTCCCGCCGAGGGCGACCGCCGCGGCCTCGGATGCCACCTGGGTCATCTCCTGGCTGGCCCGCTCGCTCTCGGCGCTGGAGGAGACGTCGTCGATGGACCCGCCGCCGAGGACCGCCACGGTCGTCGCTCCGGTGAGGACGATCCCGATGAGCAGCACGACCGCGAGCGGGCTGCTCTGTCCCCGGCGTGTCATGCTGTCTTCGCTCAGCAGCGCTCGCGGCAAAAAGGCCGCTCGCGAATCGACTCCCGAAACGCGCCGGGCCGCCGGGACCGGCTCACCTCAGGCTCTCGCGGGCCGCCTCGAGGTGGTCCGTCCGGATCTCGACTTCGTCGGCCCGTTCGGCGGCCTCGGCCGGGCCCAGTTCGGTCGCCAACTCCCGGATGGCCCGCATCGACGCCGCCCGCAGCAGCGCCTCCAGCTGTGCGCCCGACAGCCCCTCCGTCTCGGCGGCCAGCGCCCCGAGGTCGACGTCGTCGCCGAGCGGCCTCCCCTCGGCGTGAACCGCCAGTATCTCCCGGCGGGCCTCGACGTCGGGCGCCGGCACCTCGACGTGGGACTCCAGGCGGCCGGGCCGCAGCAGCGCCGGGTCCAGCGACTTCCGGCGGTTCGTCGCCGCCAGCACCACCAGGTTCGGGTTCTCGGTCAGCCCGTCCAGCTCCGTCAGCAGCTGGGAGACGACCCGCTCGGTGGCCTCGCCGGCGTCACCCCGGGTGCCGGCGATGGCGTCGATCTCGTCGAAGAAGACGATCGCCGGCGCCGCCTGCCGGGCGCGGTCGAACACCTCCCGGACGGCCTTCTCCGACTCGCCGACGTACTTGTCGAGCAGCTCCGGGCCGGCGACGCTGACGAAGTTGACGTCGCTCTCGCCGGCCAGCGCCCGTGCCAGCAGCGTCTTGCCGGTGCCGGGCGGCCCGTACAGCAACACCCCCGCCGGCGGCTCGGTGTCGGTCTCCTCGAACAGCGGTCCGTAGCTCAGCGGCCACTCGACGGCCTCCCGCAGCACCTGCTTCGGCTCGGCGAGACCGCCGACGTCGTCGAAGGTGACGGCCGGCGTCTCGGCGACGTGCTCCCGCATCGCCGAGGGGTCGACCGCCGCCAGCGCGGCCTCGAAGTCCGCCCGCCGGACCGACAGTTCCTCGCGATCCTCCCGGTCCCGGAGCGCGCGCATCGCCGCCTCCGTCGACAGCGAGTGGAGGTCGGCGCCGACGAAGCCGTACGTCCGGGCCGCCAGGTCGTCGAGGTCGACGTCGTCCGCGAGCGGCATCCCGCGGGCGTGGACGTCGAGGATCTCTCGGCGGCCGGCCTCGTCGGGGACACCGATCTCGATCTCGCGGTCGAAGCGGCCGCCGCGCCGCAGTGCCGGGTCGACGACGTCGACCCGGTTGGTCGCGCCGATGACGATCACCCGCTCGCCGGCCTCCAGTCCATCCATCAGCGTCAGCAGCTGGGCGACGACCCGGTTTTCCATGTCGGCGTCCTCGTCGCGGGCGCCGGCGATGGAGTCGATCTCGTCGATGAATACCACCGACGGCGCGCGCTCGACGGCCCGCTCGAACGTCTCCCGCAGCTGTTCTTCGCTCTCGCCTTTGTACTTCGAGACGATCTCCGGGCCGTCGATCACCTCGAAGTGCGCCTCGACCTCGTTGGCGACGGCCTCGGCGATGAGCGTCTTGCCCGTCCCCGGCGGGCCGTACAGTAGCACCCCCGACGGCGGCTCGATGCCGAGCCGACGGAACAGCTCCGGCTCCGACAGCGGCAGCTCGATCATCTCCCGGACCTGCTCGAGTTCCTCGTCCAGCCCGCCGATGTCCTCGTAGGTGGCGTTCGTCGCCGGCGTCGGCGTCGGTGTCGGGGCGGGCGCGTCCTCGCGGTCGGCGTCGCCGCCGGTCCCGGTCCCGGTCCCGGTCCCGCCGGTGCCGCCGTCGTCGGGTCGCGTCGACCGGTCGGCGGTCCGTCGCACCCGGACGGCGGTCCGGCCGGTGACCCGGACGGTGCCGTCGGGCGACGTCTCGGCGACCGTCGCCCGGACGCCGAGTCGCTCGAGGCGGACCCCCTCACCGGCCTGCAGCGGCCGGTCCCGCAGCGCCGACGCCACCGCGTCGGCGACGTCGCCCTCGTCGCCGACGGCGGGCAGTTCGACCACCACGCGGTCGGCCTCCGCGACGGAGATCTTCCCGACCGTCACCGACTCGCCGATGTTCACGCCGGCGTTGGCGCGCGTCTCGGCGTCGGCCTGTCCATACCGCCGTTCGGGCCGCCGGCGGCTTTACCGTTCCGCCGGCGCGGTAGTATCTAGTGAGAAGGGAGTAGCGTCGTTCGGTGGCCCATGAGGGCGTTTGCGGAGGCCCCCTTCTGCTTGCGGGCTGCGCCTCGCCGTCTCCGGAAATCGCCGATTTCCGGGAGTGAGCGGATCGGAGATCCGCGATCTACGGAAGAGCTTCGCTCTTCCGGGATGACCAACGACGGCTCGCGGGGCCGTCGTCCGAACCACGCTCGCGTGCCGTCACTTCCTGCGTCGCTCCTCCCGCTCGCTTCGTTCCGAGGCCTCCCTCCCTTCGATCGCTCGGCCTCGCAACGCGAGCGGTCGGCCCTCTTCGAGCTCCCGCCCGACGCCGGCCGACCGGCCGGCTCTCGCGTAACTGAACACCGCTGCCGCCGTCGGAGAAACGCCTATAGGTCGCCGCGGCCGACCCCCCGGGTATGGTCTCCACCACCGAGCGCGACGGGACGACCTGGTACGAGTGCGAGCGGTGCGGGATGCTGTTCGACGACCGGGGCGACGCCGACCGGCACGAGGCGAACTGCGACGCCGAGGAGCCGACTTACATCCAGTGAGCGGCGTCAGAACTGCTTGAGGTTCTGGAGATCGTGTTCGGTGCGGGCGAACTCCGACAGCGGCCGACTCGCGTGACAGCCGGGACAGTGGAACGTCCGGGCGGGCGCGGGCAGTTCGTTCGGGGAGTCCTGCCAGCTCTTCTCGCACTCCGGACACAGAAGTCGGACGTACGTCTCCATGTTCCCGCCAGGGACGGCGGAGTAAAAAATCCTCGTCAGGCGGTGACGACCTCGCCGGCCTCGAGCAGCTCCTTGTACCGGTTGCGGATGGTGACCTCCGAGATGTCCGCGACCTCGCTGACCTCGCTTTGGGTCA
>PXSC01000057.1:0-6158 GCA_003023535.1 Halobacteriales archaeon QS_9_70_65
GCCCTTGTCGCCCTCGCTGAACGACGGGCGGGTGACGCTTGCGATCCAGTTGCGCTGGGGGAGTTCGACCTCGCGGGTGTCCTCGATGGAGACGATCTTGGCCTTCGAGGGGATGAACAGCGAGACGGCGTTCAGACTGGTCGTCTTGCCGGACGCGGTGCCGCCGGCGAAGATGAGACTCTTGTGGTTCTCGATCGACAGCCACAGGAAGGCCATCTCCTCGAGGGAGAAGGTGTGCCAGTTGATGAGATCCACGGGCGTGAAGGGGACGTCCTTGAACTGCCGGATGGTGTAGTTCGTCCCGTGGTCCGACACCTCCCGGCCGAGCGTGAGCTGGGACCGCGAGCCGTCCGGCAGGGTCGCGTCGACCTGGGGGTTCCGCTTGGAGATGCCCTTGCCGGACCGCTGGGAGAGCTTCACCACGAAGTCGTCCAGCTCCTCCTCGCCGTGGTAGACGTTGGTGATGATCTGCTCGTAGTCGGAGTGGTAGACGAACACCGGGGAGTTGTAGCCGTCGCAGGAGACGTCCTCGACGTTGATGTCGTGTTTGACGCCGTCGATGCGTTCGAAGCCGATGAAGTCCCGCTTCAGCAGGTACAGCAGCTTCTCGATCTGGTACTCGGTGAGCGTCTCGGAGTCCTCCTCGAGGACGGCCGGCTCGGGGCGGGCCTCGACGCCCTGCAGCCCCTCGTCGTCGGCGTCGTCGCCGACGACGGCGCCCACGACGCCGCTCAACAGCCCGCCCTCGTCGGGCTGGGCGCCGTCGTCGTAGAGGTCGTACCGCTCCAGCAGCTCGTGGGTCTCCCGCTCGATGACGCCGGCCCGGGCGTCCTCGCTGCCCTGGACGACCACCTCGTCGCTGGAGTACTTGATCGCGGTTTTCAGCTTCCCGGAGAGGAACTCCCGGAGGTCGCCCTCGATGGGCGTGAGGTGCGGCTCGATGAGGTAGTACTTCTTTTCGTTTTCCTTCTCGGAGTGAAAGATGACGACGAAGGCGTACGGCTCGTTCACCCAGTAGCGCTCGACCTCCCGGAAGTGGCTCTTCTTCTCTTGCGGGACGGACTTCTCGAGGTCGTAACGGTTGACGACGGTGGACGTGCCGCCGGGGCCGGTGAAGAAGTCGTCCTCGTCGAGCTCCGGGCGGACGTCGACGGTCAGCTCGTCGACGCGGTCGGCCAGCCGCGAGGCCAGCGCCCGGGCGCCGTCGACCAACGCGTCGTCGTAGTCGCCGGCGCCGGCCCGCTCCCGGAGCGCCTCGGGGTCGTGGTCGATGCCGTCCGGCGATTCCCGGCCGGCCGCGACCGACGCGGGCGGCCCGCTCGTCTCCACCGTCCCGTCCGCGTCATCGATAGCCATTGACCCAGCGTACCGACCCGCCGGTAAAGAAGGTTCACTCGGTTTCCAGACCCGAGTCGACCCTACGCGAGGAACCGCTCGATGCGGTCCGTCGCCTCCCGCAGTTCGTCGAGCCCGGCGGCGTACGACGCCCGGAGGTGGCCCTCCCCGCCGGCGCCGAAGGCGGTGCCGGGCACCATCGCCACCGACTCGGCCGCCAGCAGCTCCTCGGCGAACGCCTCGGCGTCGTCGCCGGGACACTCCGGGAAGACGTAGAAGGCGCCGGTCGCCTCGAAGCAGTCGACGCCCATCTCCTCGAACCGCGACAGCACGAAGTTCCGCCGGCGGTCGTACCGCTCGCGCATCTCGGCGACGGCCTCCCGGCAGCCGTCCAGCGCCTCGATGGCGGCGTGCTGGGCGGTCGTCGGCGCCGACAGCATCGTGTACTGGTGGACGCGGTTCATCGCGGTGATCACCTCGCTCGGCCCGAACGCGTAGCCGAGCCGGAGGCCCGTCATCGCGTAGGCCTTCGAGAAGCCGTTGAAGACGACCGTCCGCTCGCGCATGCCGTCGAACGTCGCGATCGAGACGTGGTCGCCCTCGTAGGTGAGGTCGGCGTAGATCTCGTCGGACAGCACCGCGAGGTCGTGCTCCCGGCAGAAGTCAGCGACGGCGGCCATCTCCGATCGATCCATCGTCGCGCCCGTCGGGTTGTTCGGGTAGCAGTACAGCAGCAGGTCCGCCTCGTCGGCGCCCGCGGCCGCCAGTGCCGCCGGCGTGAGCGCGAAGTCGTCGGCCGCGCGGGTCGGCACGTCGAGCACCTCGCCGCCGGCGAAGGTGACCGCCGGCCGGTAGGAGACGTAACACGGCTGGGCGACGGCGACGGAATCGCCGGGGTCGACCAGCGCCCGGCAGGCGACGTCGATTGCTTCGCTGGCACCGGCGGTGACGAGCACCTCCTCGTCGGGGTCGTAGTCGAGGTCCCACCGGTGGGCGTCCTCGGCGATGGCCGCCCGCAGCTCCCGCTTGCCGCGGTTGGCGGTGTAGGAGGTCCGGCCGCGTTCGAGGGCGCTGATGGCGGCCTCGCGGGCGGCCCACGGCGCCGAGAAGTCCGGCTCGCCGACGCCCAGCGAGATGACGTCGTCCATCTCCTCGGCCAGCTCGAAGAACCGCCGAATGCCCGACGGCGGCACCGATCGCACGCGCTCGGAGGGGTCGAACGTCATGGCGTGACCGACAGACGGTCGTCGTCGTCGCCGTCGTCGAAGCGGTGGCCGCTCTGCTTGTACGTCTCCATGATGTAGTGGGTGACCGTCTGGGTGATCTCCGGCAGCGGCGCCACCTTGTCGCTGACGAACCGCGAGACCTCCCGCATCGAGTCGCGTTCCACCTCCAGAGCGAAGTCGTAGTCGCCGGAGACGAGCCGCAGCCCCTCGACCTCCGGGAAGCCGGCGAGCCGGCGGGCGACGTCCCGGTAGCTCGTCTCCCGGTCCAGCGTCACGTTGCACTCCACGTGGGCCCGGACCCGCTCGTCGTCGTCGTCGACGGCGTCCCAGTCGACGACCGCGGTGTACCCCCGGATGACGCCGCGGTCCTCGAGGTCGGCGATGGCCTCCTCGACCGCCGCCTCCGAGCGGTCGGTCAGCCGCGCGATGTCCGCCGTCGAGTGCCGCGCGTCCTCGCTCAGCAGCTCGAGGATGTCTCGGTCGTTCATGTTCGACACGGTGGCACCGCAAACTAAAGGATTGGGCGGCCGCGCCCGTTCTTGCCGGCCGCTGCCGCGGCGTATAAGGTCGTGGGTTGGAATATTATCTCTCGATACTCTTATTACATCCAGGAACGGAGCCGGAGGTATGCAGCAACACGCGCTGCAGACGGCACTGACCCTCTACGCCGACGGCACTCTGAGCCTGGAGACGGCCGCCCGGGGGGCCGGCGTCGCTCCCGACCGGCTCCGCCGCGCCGCCACCCGCCGCGGCCGCGACCGCGACCGCGACCCGACGGTCACCGAGGTCGAACGCGTCACCGTCGGCGCCGACTGAACGCGACGGGTTAGCTCCGGCGGGCCGACCCCGCCGCCGTGCCGTCGCGCGCGCCGCCGGTCGTCGCCCTGGTCGCCGGCTCCCACGTCGTCAACCGCGCTTTTCTGCTCCTCCTCGTCCCCGCTTTCCGGCCGCTACCCGCGGAGTTCGACGTCTCCCTGGTCGCTGACCGCCCTCGGGGCGGCCGTCGGCGTCGTCCCGCTGGCGGCGACGATCGACCTCTCGCGGCCGGCGCGGGCGGCGCCGGCCGACGTCGTCTCCGCCCGCGGCGACGTCGGCAAGAACTTCGCGCTGATGACCGTCGGCATCTCCGCCGGCGGCGCGGCCGCGCCGCCGTCGTACGGTTACGTCATCGACGCGACGGGCGTCGGGACGGCCTTCCTGGCGGTCGCGGCGACGGCCGCCGTCGCGCTCGGGCTCTCGGTCGCCGTCGCCCGCGCCGCCGGCCGACCGTCACCAGTCGGTCTGGCCGTAGATGAGGTTCCGCTGGATCTCGTTGGCCCCCTCGTAGATGACGGGGATACGGACGTCGCGGTAGATCCGGGAGATGCGGTTCTCCGTCAGCACCGACCGCCCGCCGTGCAGCTGCATGCCGCGCTCGGCGCAGTCGGTGGCCGTCTCCGTCGCCTTCACCTTCGCCATCGCGGCCCAGAGGCCGGCGTCGTCGTCCGCGGCGACCCGGTCGGCGGCCTTCCAGGTGAGCGTCCGGGCGGCCTGGAACTCCGTCAGCATGTCCGCGAGGCTGTGCTGGACCGCCTGGAACTCGGTGATGGTGCGGTCGAAGGCGGTGCGGCCGTGGGCGAAGTCGGCGGTCTCCTCGATGGCCGCCGCCGCCAGCCCGAGGCCGTGGCCGCCGACGACGACGCGGCCGTGGTTGAAGAACTCCGCCAGCACGTAGAAGCCGGTCCCCTCGGCGCCGATGAGGTTCTCCTCGGGAATCCGGGCGCCGTCCAGCTCGATGTGGGCCTGCTTGGAGGCCCGAAAGCCCATCTTCTCGGGGATGTGCTCGGCGTCGTAGCCGTCGACGTCCGTCGGCACGACGAACAGCGAGTAGTTGTCGTACCGGTCGTCCGGGTCGTCGCCGGTCCTGGCGTACAACGTCACCCAGTCGGCCTCGACGCCGTTGCCGACCCAGTACTTCTCGCCGTCCAGCACCCACTCGTCGCCGTCCTTCCGGGCGGCCGTCCGCATGCCGGCGAGATCCGATCCCGTCTCCGGCTCCGAGACCGCGAGTCCCGACAGCATCTCGTGTTCGGCCACCGGCCGGAGGTACTCCTCCTTCTGGGCCTCGTCGCCGTACTCCTCGAGAATCTTCGTCCCGAAGCTCGCCAGCTGTAGCGTCAGCGCGATGCCGGCGTCGGCGCGGTACAGCTCCTCGGCCACCGCCAGCAGCTCGTGGAGGTCGAAGCCGCGGCCGCCGTACTCCTCGCCGATGTCGCCCGCGACGAGGCCGGCGTCCATGCCGGCCTCCAGCACCTCCCAGGGGTAGTCGCCGCGCTTGTAGTACTCCGCGGCGACCGGCTCGACGTGCTCCTCGGCGAACGCCCGCGTCTCCTCTTTGATGTCGTGTGCGTGCTCCGGCACCGGCCCGGCACCTAACAGTTCCATTCTACCTCGAACGGAGGGCTTCCAGCGTTAAATACCGACCGCCGTTAACTGCCGGTCGGGAACGCGAAACGGGGGGGAAGCGTTCCGGGTTCAGTCGTCGTTCGGGGCGGCCTCCTCCGGCACCCGGCCCTCGACCAGCGACTCGTCGGTGTATTCATCGCGGATGTCCTTCTTCGAGAACTTCCCGGTCGCCGTCTTGGGGATCTCCTCGATGAACTCGACGTTGTCCGGCAGCCACCACTCCGGGTAGTCCTCGCCGAGCATCTCCGTGATCTCCGCCTCGAGCGTCGACCCGTCGGCGCCGTCGGCGGGGACGACGAACGCCACCGGTCGTTCCTGCCACCGCTCGTGGGGAACGCCGACGACCGCCGCCTCCGCGACGTCGTCGTGGGCCATGACCGCGTTCTCGAGTTCGACGGAGGAGATCCACTCCCCGCCGGACTTGATGACGTCCTTCGCGCGGTCGACGAGCGTGACGTACCCCTCCTCGTCGACGGTGACGACGTCGCCGGTCTTCAGCCACCTACCGGAAGACGTCCCGTCTTCCGACTCCCCGCTCGCTCCGCTCGCGGGGACATCCTCGAAGTCCTCCTCGTTGGCCTCCGGGTGCTTGAAGTACTCCGTCGTCACCCAGGGACCGCGGACCCACAGCTCACCGAAGGCCTCGCCGTTCCACGGCACCTCCTGGCCGCTTTCGTCGATGACTTTCATCTCCAGGCCGGGGACGAGCATCCCCTGTTTGACGCGGTATTCCAGCTGGGTGCCGTAATCGGCGTCCTGAAGGCTGGACTTCAGATGCGACACCGAGCCGATGGGCGACATCTCGGTCATGCCCCAGGCGTGCAGCAGCTCGACGCCGCGGTCGTCGAACCACCGGATCATCGACTCCGGGGCGGCCGACCCGCCGACGACGACGGTATCGAGCGCCGAGAGGTCGAGATCGTCGTCCTCGGCGTACTCCATCAGCCCGAGCCACACCGTCGGCACGCCGGCGGTGATGGTGACGCCTTCCTCTTCGATGAGCGCGGCGATGTCCTCGGGGTCCGGCGACGGTCCCGGGTAGACGTGCTTGGCGCCGCCGGCCGTCGCCGCGAAGGGCATCCCCCAGGCGTTGACGTGGAACATCGGCACCACGGGCATCACGACGTCGTCGTCGGCCATCGGGATGCCCTG
>PXSC01000057.1:6212-7702 GCA_003023535.1 Halobacteriales archaeon QS_9_70_65
CGGCCGCCGACGCCAGCTTCGGCGCCAGCGACTCGTCGACGAAGATCAGCTCGTCGTCGGCGTTGTCGACGATGTACCGGATGTGCTCGTCGGGCAGCAACGGGTTGATGGTGTGCAACTGGGCGCCGATGGTCGGCACCGCGAAGTACGTCTCGAAGTGCCGGTGGTGATTCCAGCAGAACGTCCCGACGCGGTCGCCGGCCTCGATGCCGTGGGCCTCGAGGGCGTTGGCTAACTGTGCCGTCCGGTCGTCGTACTCGTCGTAGGTGTACCGTTCGACGCCCTCGTGGGTGCGGGAGACGATCTCCGTGTCGGGGTAGAGGTTGGCGGCGCGCCACAGGAAGGGTCGAAGGGTCCGATCGGTTGCTCCAGGCATCCACCGCACGTACGGCGACTCGTAACTTGGGTCTTGTCACCGTTTGCCTGGCGGTGTTCAGATAAGGAATCGAGAGGACGGAACGCGGGAGAAAGCCCTCGGCGCTGTCGAGTGCTGCTCGCGGGCCATGCGCGGCGCGACGCGCCGCGAGTTCGAGGCGGTGGAACCGCCTCGCACGGCCCGCTCGCACGGCTCGAGGCGACTTCGTCGCCTCGCTGCCCGCGACTCGCTGTCGTCCGACAATCGAAGATTATCGTGATCACGGAAGATCGAAGATCTCCCGAACGACGCGCTTCGGGCGCGGTGCGCCCTGCAGTGTCCTCGCGCGGCGCTGCCGCGCGAGCGGGCCGAGGGAGGGGGTCGTCGAGAGCGCCTCGCCCGTTCAGTCCGCCAGGAGTAGGTCGACTGACCGGCAGAAACTGGCTTGTCAATCGGTTCTTATCTGAACACTACCGTTTGCCTCGACGTCCCTCCCGACACCGTCGGCTGACCGCCAGTCCCTCCCCGAGCGGCAGCAGCGTCGTCTCGAAGGCCGGCTCCGAGCGGACGTGTTCGAGGTAGTCGGCGACGCCGTGGACCGCCTCGCCGCCCCCGTCGCCGTCCTCGATGACCTGGTCGTATATCTCCCCGAAATCGAAGGGCCCCGCCGTGGTGTTGTCCGCGACGACGACCCCGCCGACGGGCACCGCCCCGCGTGCGGCCTCGAAGGCCTCGACGTAGCGGTGCTTCTCGTTGTCGATCAGGACGACGTCGAAGGGGCCGTCGTAGTCGTCGACGGTCTCGACGGCGTCGCCGAGTTCGAACCGTACCGTCGCGTCGAAGTCGCCGCGGGCGAGGTAGTCGCGGGCGTCGGCCAGCTCGTCGGCGTCGACCTCGGTGAGGACGAGCTCGCCGTCGGCCGGCAGGCCGCGGGCGAACCAGTAGCCGGAGTAGCCGAAGCCGGAGCCGAACTCGAAGACGCGGTCGGCGCCGACCAGTCCGACCAGCTGCTGGAGCCAGCCGCCGACGGCCGGCCCGACGGTCGGAAAGCCCGTCTCGGCGGCCCGGTCGTCCATTTCATCGAGAACGGCGTCCGGCTCCGGCCCGACCGCCGCCGCGAACGTCTCCACGTCGT
>PXSC01000058.1 GCA_003023535.1 Halobacteriales archaeon QS_9_70_65
CTCGACGCGGTCGCCGTCGGGGTCGACCCGCTCGCCGCCGAGGTTCTCGAGGTAGTCGGCCGCCAGCCGCTTGGAGATGCCGCGGTACTCCTTTCTCCGTCGCATCATCCGCCGGCCACCGGCGGAAAGACGCTCAGCCGGTCGCCGTCCTCCAGCGCCGTCTCGGTGCCCGACAGGTGGACGACCTCCCGGCCGTTCCGCAGAACGCTCAGCTGCGGCCGGATGTCGCCGTCGTCGTCGAGCAGCTCGCCCTCCAGATCCGGGTGGTCGGCCTCCAGCGCCGCGAGGACGCCCCCGACGGTCGCGTCGGCGTCGACCTCGCGGGCGACCTCCTTCTGGCCGACGGCCGCCCGGAACGTCGCGAAGAACCGCAGCTCCAGTTCCGGCTCCGGCTCCGTCATAGATCCGACAGCCGGATGCCGTCGTCGACGAGCCGGAAGTTGCGCTCGCGGTCCAGCTGCGTCGCGAGCCACTCGTAATCGTACAGCTGGGCGACGAGGTCCGCGTAGAGGTTCCGCCAGGCGATGGCGTAGATGGGCGACTGCCCCCACGCCCGGAGTTCGGGGACGAACTCGTCGAAGCGCTCGCTGCGCGCCTCGAGGTGTTCGATGACGTCGAGAACCCCCTTCGCGGCCTCGGCGTCGTCGTCGGCCGTCTCGACGTGGTGGTTGACGCGCTCGTTGAACCCCTCGACCGCGCGCTGCATGTCCCGGGCGGCCGCCGACCCCTCCTCGGGCAGCGACTCCAGGAGCGGCTCGGGAACGCCGAGCGAAATCTCGTCCATGCCTGACGGTAGCACCGAGCGGGTAAAAAGCTGGCCGGAGCTTGCACGGTACTGTTCGTTCGAAGACTCGCCCGATGTGTTCGTCGAGCAGAATCTGCCCGCCGGTCACTGTACGGTTTCTTGGGTCGCAGCGACGACTCCCGGACGCGCTCGAATGCTGTTTCGTTCTCGGCTTCGAGTTCGCGCATCTCGTCGAGATGCTCGTAGTAGTACGCAAGCGCCTCGTACACATCTGTAAGCGGCACGTCGAACTGGTCTGCGACGTGTGCCGGGGACCGCCGGCCGTCGACCACCCGTGCGGCGACGTGGCGAACACCGGTTCGTGTTCCGTCGATTCGGGACTCGCCGCCGAGTACCTCCTCGTCACGGGTGATGCTCAGGGGTAGTGTAAGCGCTCTCGTCGGTTATCCTTTTCCGGCAACCCGTCCGTCGTGTTTAGTTACGCGAGAGCCGGCCGGTCAGCCGATGTCGGGGGGACCTCGAACGGGGCCGACCGCTCGCGAAGCGAGCCGACGCAAGCACGGCCGCAGGCCGCGCGTTGCGAGGCCGAACGAGCACAGCGAGGGAGGCCTCGAGGTGGAGCGGCGACCGTAGGGAACCGCGGAGCACAGCGAGGCGCAGCCCGCGAGCGAGAGGGGGCGTTCGGACATGTCACCGTTACCGCCGAAATACGCTAATCACTTCTCACTAAACACGACCGACCCGCCACCACTACTCGGCACGATGGCTCCGAGGTCTACCGCTCCTCGCAGTGTCGGACGTCGACGGCGACGCCGCGGGAGCTTTCGACCATCGCCGCGCCGTGGCAGGCGGCCCGTCCGACCGCGAAGGCGTCGGGTCCCTCGACGACCACCTCGTCGCCGGGCCGGATGGCGTCGTCGGCGTCGACGACGCCCGGCGCCAGCACGCTGCCGCTCGGGACGAAATCGCCGATCCCGACCCGCTTGGTCGGGGCGTCGCTGTCGGCCCAGGTGCGGGCGCCGGCCGGCGTCAGCGACAGCGTGCCGTACTCGGGGACCATCGCCGCCAGCTGCGTTCCGTCGCCGTCCAGGACGCGGAGCTTCGGGTACCGGCCCTCCGTCCGGGCGTTGGGGCCGAACACGTCGTCGCCGGCGCCCGGCCCGAACTGGAAGTCGGCGATGGCCCGCACCGTCGCGGCCTCCCGCTCGCTTTTGTAGTAGCCGTCGTGGCCTTCGAGGGCGGCGTCGAGGGCCGCCAGGGACTCGTCGGTCGTCGGGTGGTCGACGACGGTGTACTCGAAGTCGACGTCCGTCGCCGCCGCGGCGCGCTCGCAGATCTCGCGGTACCCGCCCTCCGGGACGTGGGCGATACGGCGGTCGTAGTCGGCCCGCTCGAGGTATCGCCGGAGGACGCTTGCGACGAACTCGGTTTCGGTCTCGGTCCACCGCCCGGTGACGACGCTGTCGTAGTGCTGGGCGGGGTAGGTCGTCTCCAACTCGTTCGGGACGACGCCGATCGGCGAGGTCATCGAGACGACGTGCCCGCGGTAGCCGATCGCCCGGGCGAACTGCTCGTGGCTCCGAGAGTCGCTGTAGGGCTTGCGGGCCGCACACGGCAGCAGCACCAGCGGCGCCTCCAGCCGGCGGCGGTAGCGCGACGTCACCCGGTCGGCGAACCGCTGAATCTCGGCCCGCCGGAGCGCGTCGTCGGTCGACGCCAGCAGCTCCGCCCGACGGAACACCGGCGTCCGCGTCTCGACGTAGCCGTACCGCCGGTCGAGCCGTCGGAGCGTCGCCGTCAGCCACGCCTCGAAGCGGGCCTGACCCTCGACGTAGTCCCGCAGCCGGCCGTCGGCGATCCGCCCGCGGACCCGCGCCAGCTCCGCTCGCAGGACGTTGGCGTTGTGGTCGGCGCAGTCCTCCCGTGCGAACGACGCGACCGGCCCGCGGCAGGCCTCGCAGGCGCAGGGCAGCTCCTCGAGGTCCTCGAGGAACGCCTCGCCGTCGGTCGTGAGGTAGAACCCCTCGAGGCCGCGGGCCCGGACGCGGGTCTCGTCGAGCAGGTCGACGCCGGCGTAGATCAGCGTCGCCGCGTTGGCCGGCGTGGCGACGCCGGGCAGGTACAGCGCCGTGTCGTCCGGCACCGCTTCGCGAACGGTGACGACGGCGTCAACGAACGCCTCCGCGTGGCCGACGTAGCCGGTCGCGCCGGCCAGAACGTAGGCGTCGGCGCCGTGATCGGCGGCGGTCGCCGGCGAGACGACGACCGCACTGGGGGCGTCGACGTCCGGCGGGTCGGGGGCGAAGGCGTCGGCGACGGGCCGCTCGGTCCCCGGCGGCAGCGCCCGGTGCGGCAGCACCGTCAGCGTCGTCTCGTCGCCCTCGGGCGCCGACCGCTCCTCGGGCCAGCGGCTGCCGGCGTCCTCGACGACGTCGTCGACGACCGCCGGCGTCGCGACCGGGTCGGCGAGCCGCAGTTCGCCGCGCCGCGCCGCCGCGTCGCGGGCGCCGACCTCGAAGTAGTCGGTCATGTCCCTCCCTTCGGGGCGGCGGGTAACTGTCCGTCGGTTCCGCGCCGCGGCGGCTTTATCCCCCGGCGCCGCGAGAACGGTACATGGACCGCGCCGAGCTCGCCGGCCGGGTCGACCACACCGTCTTGGGGCCGGAGACGACGCCCGACGACGTCCGGACGGTCGTCGAAACCGCCGCCGACCGCGGGATGAACGCCTGCGTGCCGCCGTGTCACGTCCCCCTGGCCGCCGAGACGGCACCCGAGGTCACGATCGTCACCGTCTGTGGCTTTCCCCACGGCCAGGCGGCGCCGGCGATCAAAGAGACCGAGGCCGAGCGGGCCTGGCGGGACGGCGCCGACGAGATCGACGTCGTCGTCAACGTCGGCCGGCTGCGCGCCGGCGACCACGAGGCCGTCCGCGAGGAACTGGAATGCGTCGTCGCCGCGGTGCCGGTCCCGGTGAAGGTCATCGTCGAGGCGCCGCTGCTGTCGGAGTCGGAGCTGCGGACCGTCTGCGAACTGGCCGCCGACGCCGACGCCGACTACGTCAAGACCGCGACCGGGTTCGCCGATGGCGGCGCCGAGGTCGCCGACGTCGAGGTGATGAGCGAGTACCTACCGGTGAAGGCCAGCGGCGGAATCGGGAGCTTCGAGGCCGCCGTCGAGATGCTGGCGGCCGGCGCCGACCGCATCGGCGCCTCCTCGGGCGCCGCCATCGTCGAGGGATACGACGCCGGGGCGTTCTGACCGGCGGGGTATTTTCGGCGTCTCACCCCGAAACGTCGCTCTTTTGCCCGCCCGCGCACAACAACCGAACGTCGATGGCCACATACCACATCGAGACGTACGGCTGTACGTCCAACCGGGGTGAGAGCCGGCAGATCGAGCGGAAGCTCCGCGACGCGGGACACCACCGGGTCGACGGCCCCGGGAAAGCCGACGTGGCCATCCTCAACACCTGCACCGTCGTCGAGAAGACCGAGCGGAACATGCTGCGGCGGGCCGAGGAACTGGAGTCGGAGACGGCCGACCTCATCGTCACCGGCTGTATGGCGCTGGCCCAGGGCGAGCAGTTCGACGGCCTCGACGTCCAGGTGTTGCACTGGGAGGACGTCCCCGAGGCCGTCACCAACGGCGAGTGTCCGACGACGACGCCCGACGCCGAGCCGGTGCTGGACGGCGTCGTCGGCATCCTCCCCATCGCCCGCGGCTGCATGTCCAACTGCTCGTACTGCATCACGAAGTTCGCCACGGGCCGGGTGGACTCCCCGCCGATCGAGGAGAACGTCCGGAAGGCGGAGGCGCTGGTCCACGCCGGCGCGAAGGAGCTGCGCGTCACCGGCCAGGACACCGGCGTCTACGGCTGGGACGACGGCGAGCGGAAGCTGCCGGAGCTCTTGGACCGGATCTGCGACATCGACGGCGACTTCCGGGTCCGACTGGGAATGGCGAACCCCGGCGGCGTCCACGGCATCCACGAGGAGCTGGCCGACGTCTTCGCGGAAAACGAGAAGCTGTACAACTTCGTTCACGCGCCGGTGCAGTCCGGCAGCGACGAGGTGCTCGAGGAGATGCGCCGCCAGCACCGCGTCGGGAAGTTCCGCGAGGTCGTCGCGGCCTTCGACGACCGCCTCGAACACTGGACGCTGTCGACGGACTTCATCGTCGGCTTCCCGACCGAAACCGAGGCCGACCACCGCAGGTCGATGGAGCTGCTGGCGGAGATCCGCCCCGAGAAGATCAACGTCACGCGGTTCTCCAAGCGACCCGGCACCGACGCCGCCGACATGAAGGGCCTCGGCGGGACGATCAAGAAGGAACGGTCCTCGGAGATGACGGACCTGAAGATGGAGGTCTGTCGGGAGGCCCACGCCGCGATGGTCGGCGACGTCCGCGAGGTGTTGGTCGTCGAGGAGGGCACCGGCGACTCGGTGAAGTGCCGCGACCCCGCCTACCGGCAGGTGATCGTCACCGACGCCGACGCCAAGGGCGTCGAGGTCGGCGACCTCCTCGAGGTCGAGGTGACGGCCAACGAGACGGTCTACTGCTTCGGCGAGCCGGTGTAGTCGTCCGACTTATGTCGCTGCTGCCCGAAACTCGGGACATGAGCGATACGGCAGCGACCGACCATCGGAATGCCGCCGTCGCCTTCGCTGACGCCGTCCGCTCGGCGCATCCCGATACCGTCGAGACGGTGCTTCTCTTCGGGAGCACCGCTCGCGGTGAAACTCGTGGACGGGACTCGGACGTGGACCTGTTCGTCGTCGTCGACGAGCGGGAATCGACCCCGATAGCGGACTTTCGGGACCTCGCGGGAGGACGGTGAGCGACTGTGACCGACGACGCGGTCAAGGCTGAACTCGATGCCGCGGCCGAGGCCCTGGCGGACGCCCGCGTGCTCGGTGACGGTGGTGGGAGCGACGCGGCGGTCGCCAATCGACTGTACTACGCGTGTTTCCACGCTGCGAGGGCTACTCTGTACGAGCACGGCGGAGTGGCTGGTTCACACGCCCGCGTCATCTCACGTTTCGGGGAGATAGTCATCTCAGAGGGGCGGCTCGATTCGAAACACGGTCGCACTCTCAACGAACTCTATCAGCAGCGAGAAGAGGCCGATTACTCGCCGGCTGAAGCCGACATCGATGTCGGAGAATCGTTCGACGATGCAGAGGCATTTGTCAACGCTGTTCGAGGCCTGCTCGGTACGGACAGGCCCGACTGAACAGCTCCACGACGGCGATATCTTTCCCGTTCTCGAACTCGCGGGGACCGACCGGCGTCATCGGCCCTTCGACGGGTTACCGGCGTCCTCCCACTCGCCGATGCCGGCCGGGTCGAGATGGAGGTGGACGTCGCCGACGTCGTCCATCGCGAACAGCGCCTCGACCAGCTCCGTTTCGATGTCGTGGGCCTCCACGAGCGTCAGCTCGCCGTCGACCTCGACGTGGGCCTCGACCTCGAGGTCGGTGCCGTCGTAGAAGACGACGGCGTCGTGGACGCCCTCGACGTGGGGGTGGTCGCAGAGCGTCTCGATGACGCGCCCGCGTTCGGCCTCCGAGGGGGCGGCGCCGACGAGATACGAGACGTTTTCGCGGCCGATCTCGACGCCCTGGTGGACGACGAGCAGGCTGACGACGGCGCCGGCGCCGGCGTCCAGGAGCGGGTAGCCGAGAAGGGCGCCGGCGACGCCGACCAGCGCCGCCGCCGAGGTGTAGATGTCGTTGAGACAATCGACGGCCAGCGCCGACAGCGCCGCCGACTCGACGCTCGCGTTCACCCGCCTCGTGTACCGGTACAGCAGGTACATATCGAGCATCGAAAACAGCAGGGCGCCGACCAGCAGCGGGCTCGTCTCCACCGAGGGGACGCCGAAGAGGCTCTCGGCGGAGCGATACAGCAGCGACAGCCCCAACAGTACGACGACGGTGCCGACGAACAGCGCCGCCAGCGGCTCGACGCGCTGGTGGCCGTGGGGATGGGCTTCGTCGGGGTCGGCGTAGACGCTACGGCCCCACGTCAGCACGACGCCGCTGGCGACGAGGTCGCCGACGGAGTGGGCGGCGTCGGCCAGCAGCGCGACGGAGCCGAACGCAAAGCCGACGCCGGCCTCGACGGCGATCTTCGCGGCGTTGCCGACGACGTTGACGGCGCTGGCGCGGGTGAACCCCCGCCGGGCGGCGTCCGTCTCGAGGCCGGCCTCCGTCACCGCGGCGTCGCTCATCGCTCCTACTAGCGGAACCATCCGGTTAAGCGGTAGGATTGGGCCGTAGAGCCGGCGCAGTCATAGGTCGACGATGACCTTCGTGTCGGCACAGACGGGCATGAAGTTGGTGTCGCCGGTCCACCGCGGCACCACGTGTGTGTGGAGGTGGTCGTCGACGGAGCCGCCGGCGCCGTCGCCGAGGTTGAGCCCCGCGTTGAGGCCGTCGGGGTCGAGGGCGGCCTCGAGGGCCTCGATCGTTCGCTGTTTGAGCCGTGCGTGTTCCAACAGCGTCGCCTCGTCGAGGTCGGTGAACGCGCCGGTGTGCGCCCGCGGGATGACCATCGCGTGACCGGGATTGTACGGATAATTGTTCAACAGGACGAACGCGCGGTCGGCGGCGGCGACGACGTTTGCCTCGCGGGCGTCCAGCCGCTCCGGCAGGACGCAGAACGGACAGCCGTCGGGGTCGTCGCCGCGTTCGACCCACTCGATGCGCCACGGTGCGACCAGCTGGTCCATGTGCGCCGGTCGGCCCACGGGCGGTTAACGCTGTTCGCTTCCGTTCCCCTACTTGAATCTGTTGGCCGTTCAAGCCGTTCCGCCGCCGCCGTTTTGCCCGTATCTCCCGTTTCGTGGGCGCTCGTCGCCGTCTCGTCGACGGTCGGCTCGCGGCGTTTCGACCGGCGTTGAACGGTACGAACGGTCTCAACCGAAGGCGGTACTTATGCGGATTTCAGCGCTACCGACGGACGACGATGTCAATCGTATCCGACGACGGCGCGATGGCCGAGAACTGCGAGACGTGCGACGGCGAGACGCCCCACGAAGTCGGTGTCCGACTGCTGACGGAGAGCCACAAGGACGAGAACGCGGAGTTCTCGCGGGAGCCGTACCGTGTGACCACCTGCCGGATCTGCGGGGAGGAGACGCTGACGCGAATGAACGACGAGTAACCTACCCCGTCCTACGTCGCTCACCTACAAGGGTTCGCTCGTCGGGCGGGGCGTTCCCGCAGTGGTTTCGGCCCGGCCCCGTGCATGGACGAGGCGCGACCGTCGTTGCAGTCGCGTCATCCCGCCCGAACAGCGCACGTAGGGGTGCAACGCCGCCTTGGACTGATTCGGACGATCTGCGACACTCCCGCGTTAATCGTCGGTGTCCGTCGCGTGGCCCCGACATCACGGGACGGTCTACGTGCGCCCCACCTCGGCGAGACGTGCGCCCGCCTAGAGTCTCCATCCGTGTCGGCTTCTGCGCGCGGGCTTTGCCCGCTCGCATGGTCCGCGGAACTCCGTTCCGCGCTATTCTCCCCACCATACTTGCTCGCTCGTTGAGAGGGGGCCTCCGCCTCGAATCAAGTGACCGTCCCGGGGCGACCTCCCCCGGCGGGTAATGCGAGTGCGAGCACGAATCCCGGTCCGACCGCGACGACATCCGTTCTATGCTACGCCCGGGCGAGCCGTGCCGCTGGCCCCGGTCGGAGTCGACCGTGGCGGCCCGTCGTTCGTCTCTCGCGGCGGCTCACCCGGTCCGCGTCGTCACTTCGCAGCCGCCCTCGGTGACGATGACGGTGTGTTCCCGCTGGCTGACGAGACAGCCTTTGTCCTCCTGCAGGACGGGGTAACCGTGGACGACGTTCTTCTGTTCGAGCCGGCGCAGCGCCATCTCCGCCCGCGAGGTCTCGAGCCACCGGCGGGCGAAGGGCAACGTCTTGAACTCCTCGACGATCTGCTCCAGCGCCTGTCGGGCGCCCCGGTCGCGGACGCTGGCCTCCCGCTCCAGCGAGTAGATCTCCTCGTGGGCGCCCTCGGTGACCTTCCCGCCGCCGTCGGTGGCGAACGGTTCGATGGCGACGACGTCGCCGACCTCGAGTTCGATGCTCTGTTCGACGGCCCGGTTGGGGACGTTCGGCTCGGTGTGTTGCTTCCAGTGGCCCAGGCCGTGACCGGTGAGGTTGACGACCGGGTTGTAGCCGTAGCCGTCGATGACGGACTCGATTTCGGCGCCGATCTCGCCGGTCTCGACGCCCGGCTCGACGACCTCGATCGCGGCCTCCAGCGCCCGATGTCGAGGTTGATCATCTCCTCGCCGAAGGTCGTCTCGTCGTCCGGCGTCGGCGTCGCGTGGGCGGCCTCCTCGTCGATGCTGATGTTGACGGGGAAGGCGGGTTCGGCGCCGAGTTCGCGGATGCGGTCCTCGGCGAACTCGGCGACCTCGAGGTGGGAGACGCCGACCTCGACGCGGTCGGCGGTCGCCTCGCGGACCTCGGCGAGGATCTCGCCGGCCTCGCGGTGTTTCTCGAGCTGTTCGTCGGTGAGGTCGGGGCTCATGCCACCGCGTTCGGCCGGTCCGAAGAAAGGGGTTGCGTTCGGCTCCGGACCGCAACCCTTTCGCCCGGCCCGGTCGGTGCTGGAGCCGTGCTCCAGGTGCTCCCGTCGGGTTTCGCGCTGCCGCCGCTGCCGTACCTCGTCGGGCTGGTCGCCGCCGTCGGAGTCGCCGTCGCCGCCCTCCGCCGCCGCCGTCCGTCCGTGACCGAGGCGGCCGTCGCCGCTTTCGCCCCCTGGATGGCCGCCGGCGGGGCGCTGTACGCCCTCTTCCAGGCCGGAGCGGTGCCGGACCCCGTGGCGCCGCTGTTCGGCTCGCCGGCCGTCTACGCCACCGTCGGCGCCGCCGCCGGCTTCGCGTGGGCCGCCGTCGCCGACCGGCCGGCGGACCGATTGACCGCCGGCGCGCCCGCCGTCCTCGCGGTCACCGGCGTCGGCCTCCTGCTCGTCGCGCTGGCCGGCGCCGTCGTCGCCCTCCCGACGCCGGACGCGGCGGCGGTCGGCCGGTCGGCGGCCATCGTCGCCGGCGCGACGCTGGCGGCCGCGGCGACCTGGGCTGGCCTCGGGCGGCTCGGCGCCGGCGAGGCGACCGGCACCGTCGGCCTGCTGGCGGTGTCCGGCCACGCGCTGGACGGCGTCTCGACGGCCGTCGGCTACGACCTGCTGGGCTTCGGCGAGCAGACCCCCCTCTCGCGGCTGATCATCGAGGCCGGCGCCGGGCTGCCGGCGCCGGCGGTCCTCGGCGACGCCTGGCTGTTCGTCCTCGTGAAGCTGCTCGCCGGCGCGGCCGTCGTCGTCGCTTTCGACGACTACGTCCGGGAGACGCCGACCGAAGGCTATCCGCTATTGGGGCTCGTGGCGGCAGTCGGGCTCGGCCCCGGCGCCCACAACGTCGTCCTCTTCGCGGTCGCCTGACGGCGAAAAGAGGCTGCTTCGACTCTCTCGACTGGAAAACGCAGGAAGCCATCGGCGCTCGACTCCTGCGGCTCATTGCGTGCTTCGGGCACGTTGCGCCCTGCAGTGTCCTCGCGCGGCGTTGCCGCGCGAGCGGCCCGAGGGACCTCCGGTCCCTCGCGGCGCAGGGCGCCGCGAACGCCCGGGTCCGTCGAGTCGGCGGCCGGGTTCACCGGCCACCGTCTAACGTGGTCGTTCGAAAGGCGCTTCGCGCCGTTCGTGATGTGCGCGGGACTCGTCGAGTCCCGCGGACCGTGCGAACGGGCGGCTCCGCCGCCCGTGAGCAGATGACGAGAGAGCGTCGCTCTCTCGAACCACGGTGACGTCGCCACGCGGCGCCTCGCCCGTCCAGTCCGCCAGGAGTCAGTTGATCGACCAGCAGACTGGCTTGTCGATCGGTTCTTATCCGAACGCCGCCTCTGTTCGCGACCGCAAGAGCCGTAACCCGCCCGGGACATCCCCGGTCGTGGAGACGACACACGAGATGCGGGTCGGCGACGCCCGCGACCTCGAAGTCGACGCCGACAGCGCCGACCTCGTGGTGACGTCCCCGCCGTATCCGATGGTCGAGATGTGGGACGACGGGTTCGCCGCCCAGAGCCCCGCCGCGGCGGCGGCGCTCGAGGCCGGCGACGGCGACGCCGCCTTCGAGGCGATGCACGCGCTGTTGGACGACGTCTGGGAGCGGGTCGCCGGCGCACTGCGGCCGGGCGGCGTCGCCGCGGTCGTCGTCGGCGACGCGACCCGCCGGCTCGAGGGGTCGTTTCGGCTCTACCCCAACCACGCCCGGGTCGTCGAGGGACTGTCGGCGGCCGGCCTCCGGCAGCTGCCGGGCATCGTCTGGCGGAAGCCGACCAACAGTACCGCGAAGTTCATGGGATCGGGGACGCTGCCGACCAACGCCTACGCGACGCTGGAGCACGAACACGTCCTGCTGTTCCGGAACGGCGACACCCGCTCGTTTCCGCCGAACGACGAGGACCGCTACGCGTCGGCGTTCTTCTGGGAGGAGCGCAACGAGTGGTTCTCGGACTGCTGGGAGGTCCGCGGCGCCGGACAGACCCTCGACGACGACGGCCGCCGGGAGCGCTCCGGGGCGTTCCCGCTGGAGATCCCGCTGCGGCTGGTCCGGATGTACTCCGTCCGGGGCGACACCATTCTCGACCCCTTCGCCGGCACCGGCACCACCGCGACGGCGGCGCTGCTGGAGGCCCGCTCGTCGGTCGGCGTCGAGCGGGACCCCGAGCTGGTCGCGGCCTTCGAGGAGCGGGCGGCCGGGGCGCCGACCCGCTCCGAGGCGATCGCCGAGCGCCGCCTCCGCCGGCACCGCGAGTTCGTCGCCGACGACGAGGGGACGGCCGACTACGAGGCCGACCACTACGACACCCGCGTCGTCACGGCGGCCGAGCGGAGCATCCGGCTGTCGACCGTCGCGGCCGTCGAGCGCGTCGGCGAGGCGCCGCTGCGGGTCGTCGCCACCCACGAGCCCTTCCGATAGGCGGTCCAACGCCGACCATGGGGCTGGATTTCGAGACGTTCGCGCTGGCGGCGGCGACGGCCGACCTCGACGAGGAGCCCGACGCCCGCCCGCACGCCGACTGCGTGGAGTTCCGGATGGACCTGGCGGCGGCGCCACTCGCGGCCCTCGACGGCTACGACGGCGAGCTGCCGCTGCTGGCGACCAACCGGCCGACCTGGGAGGGCGGCGAGGCCGACCCCGAGGGCCGGCTCGACGCCCTCGAGACCGCGATCGAACACGACGCCGTCGCGGCCGTCGACGTCGAGCTGGCGGCGCTGTCGAACGGCGACGGCCACGACCTCGTCGAGCGGGCCGCCGAGCTCGGCGTCGCGGTCGTCGTCTCGACGCACGACTTCGAGGGGACGCCGCCGCGACCCGAGCTCGGGCGGCTGCTCACCCGGGCCGGCGAGGTCGGCGACGTCGCCAAGCTCGCCGTCACCGCCACGGACCGCGACGACGCGCTCGACCTGCTGGCGGCGACGCGGGCCCACGCCGCCGAGGGCGCGACCGTCGCCACGATGGCGATGGGCGACGCCGGCCGCCACACCCGCGCCGTCGCGCCGGTGTACGGCTCCCGTATCGGCTACGCGCCGGTCGACCCCGCGCGGGCGACCGCCCCCGGCCAGTACGACCTCGCGACGCTGCGTTCGCTCGCCGACGGACTGCTGGACGAGGGGCGCCGGTAGGCCGCCGGGGCCGGCCGCACCGGGCGGTCCCGCATCGTCGTCTCCCCGGACGATTTCGGGGACTCCGACACCGTTAACAGGTCGAGCGAACGACGTTTCGTCGTGAGCAAATCCAACCGGGACTGGTGGCCGGAGAAGCTGGATCTGAGCGACCTCGAGCGGAACGCGCGGGACGCCGACCCGATGGACGACTTCGACTACGCGGCGGCATTCCGGGAGCTCGACCTGGAGGCGGTGAAGGCCGACATCGAGGAGGTGATGACGACGCCGCAGGAGTGGTGGCCGGCCGACTACGACCACTACGGGCCGTTCTTCATCCGGATGGCGTGGCACAGCGCCGGCACGTACCGCGCGAGCGACGGCCGCGGCGGCGCCGGCGGCGCCCAGCAGCGGTTCGCGCCGCTCAACAGCTGGCCGGACAACGCCAACCTCGACAAGGCGCGACGGCTGCTGTGGCCGGTCAAGCAGAAGTACGGCCGCAGCATCTCCTGGTCCGACCTGATGATCCTCGCCGGCAACGTCGCCATCGAGTCGATGGGGTTCTACACGTTCGGCTTCGCCGGCGGCCGCGAGGACGACTTCGAGGCCGACGAGTCCGTCGACTGGGGCCCGGAGACGGAGTTCGAGACCAACGAGCGGTTCGAAGAGCCCGGCGAGATACAGGATGGCCTCGGCGCCTCCGTGATGGGGCTCATCTACGTCAACCCGGAGGGCCCGGACGGCCAGCCGGACCCGACGGCGTCGGCGAAGAACATCCGCCAGACCTTCTCCCGGATGGCGATGGACGACCGGCAGACGGCCGCCCTCATCGCCGGCGGCCACACCTTCGGGAAGGTCCACGGCGCCGACGACCCCGAGACGGCCCACGGCCCCGAGCCGGAGGCCGCCCCCATCGAGAACATGGGCCTTGGCTGGCAGTCCGGCGCCGACGCCGAAACGGAGGGCACGACCACCAGCGGCATCGAGGGCCCGTGGACGGCCTCGCCGACGGAGTGGGACATGGGCTACGTCGACAACCTGCTCGACTACGAGTGGGAGCCCGAGCGGGGGCCGGGCGGCGCCTGGCAGTGGACCCCGACCGACGACGCCCTCGAGGGCGTCGCTCCCGACGCGCAGAACCCCGACGAGTCGGTGACGCCGATGATGCTGACGACGGACATCGCGCTGAAGCGGGACCCCGACTACCGCGAGATAATGGAGGAGTTCCAGGAGAACCCCGCGGCGTTCGGGATGGCCTTCGCGAAGGCCTGGTACAAGCTGACCCACCGCGACCTGGGACCGCCATCGCGGTTCCTCGGGCCGGAGGTCCCCGACGAGGAGATGGTCTGGCAGGACCCGATTCCCGACGTCGACCACGAGCTGGTCGGCGCCGACGAGGTCGCCGAGCTGAAGCGGCGCATCCTCGACACGGAGCTGACCGTCCCGCAGCTGGTCAGGACCGCCTGGGCGTCGGCGTCCACCTACCGCGACAGCGACAAGCGCGGCGGCGCCAACGGCGCCCGGCTCCGGCTGGAGCCGCAGCGGAGCTGGGAGGTCAACGAGCCGAAGGAGCTGGCGACGGTGCTTGACACCCTCGAGGGTATCCGGACGAAGTTCAACGACGGCCGCGACGACGACGTGCGGGTGTCGCTGGCCGATCTCATCGTCCTGGGCGGCCACGCGGCCGTCGAGCGAGCGGCCGAGCGGGCCGGCCACGACGTCGAGGTGCCGTTCGAGCCCGGGCGGGCCGACGCCACGCCGGAACGGACCGACGTCGACTCCTTCGAGGCGCTGAAGCCGGCGGCCGACGGCTTCCGCAACTACCGCAGCGGCGAGACCGACAGGCCGGCCGAGGAACTGCTGGTCGACCACTCGCAGCTGCTGACGCTGACGCCCGAGGAGATGACGGTGCTCGTCGGCGGCATGCGGGCGCTCGGCGCGACCTACCAGGACGGCGACCTCGGCGTCCTCACCGACCGGCCGGGAACGCTGAGCAACGACTTCTTCATTACCTTGTTAGACATGGGCACCGACTGGGCGCCGGCGGAACAGAACGGCGTCTACGAGGGTCGGGACCGCGAGACGGGCGCCGTCGAGTGGCGGGCCACGCGGTTCGACCTCGTCTTCGGGTCGAACTCCCGGCTCCGGGCGATCGCCGAGGTGTACGCGACCGACGACGCCGAGGAACGGTTCGTCTCGGACTTCGTCGACGCCTGGAGCAAGGTGATGCGGCTCGACCGGTTCGACCTCGACGAATAAGCGGTCGCCGCCGCCGGCTCACCAGAAAACCAAGGTGAATGCCCCACCCTCAAGAAACGAGCGGAGCGAGTGAGTCGGGTGGGAGAGGAAACCGACAGGAATGGAAGTTCTCGGTGTGCGTGGTGCTGGCGATGGTTTGCAGCCATACCTTTTTACCGATACTACCCATAACCATCCGTGTGAGCCTCGGCGGGCGCACGTCTCGCCGAGGTGGGGCGCACGTAGACCGTCCCGTGATGTCGGGGCCACGCGACGGACACCGACGATTAACGCGGGAGTGTCATGCACGGGGGCCCAGGGTCGAAACCACTGTGGGAACGCCCCGCCCTCGAGGAGCCGCCGAAGGCGGCGAGTAGGGCGGGGTAGGTTACTTCTCGATGATCGACTCCTCGACCTCCTCGCCGAAGTGGCGGGCGACGTCCTCGTAGTACAACAGTAGCTCGTCGCCGGCCTCAAGGTCGGTGACGGCCCGGCGGCCGTCGGCGGTCGCGATCTTGATCGTCTCGGCGTTCTGTAGCAGCGTCTCGACGCGGTCGCCGTCGTCGGTCTCGGCCTCGACGCTGAACATCGGCCGTCGTTCGATCTTCACGCGGCCGACGACGGCCGTTCGGGTGTTGCCGTCGGTATCGACGACCAGCACCTCGTCGCCGGAGGACAGCTCCGAGAGGTACCTCGTGTCGCCGCCCGGCGCCCGAACGTAGGCGTGGACGGCGCCGGCGTTGACCCGGAACGGTCGGGACGCGACGTACGGCGAGTCGGCGGTCTCGCCGTGGATGAAGAACAGCCCCCGGGACATCGAGCCGACGAGCATCCCCTCGTCGTCGTCGAGCATCGAGGCGGTGTCGACGCAGACGCGGTCGGCGCTGCCGGTCCGCTCGACGTCGGTGACGGTCGCCCGCCGGAGGTCGAGCGTCTCGCGGTCGGCGGCGTCCCGGACCTCGACGGTCGCGCGGATCTCCTCGGGGTCGTCGACGTCCAGGAGCACGGCGTCGGCGCCCGTCTCCAGCGTCTCGAAGGCGGTTTCGGCTTCGGCGGCCGACCGGACGCCGGCGACGATGTCGGTCTCCTCGCCGATGCGGGCGATGAGGTTCTCGAGCGGGATGATCTGCCAGTCCTCGCCGACGACGAGGGTGTAGTCGGCGTCGACGGCGGCCGCCTCCGCGAACCCCTCGTAGGGTTCCCCGAGGATCCGGACGAAGGCGCCGCCGGTGCCGTCCGTCCGCCGCAGCGTCGTCAGGTCCGCCGAGCCGGCGTGGTCCGTCGGCAGGTCGACCGTCCCGTCGCCCTCGCCGTCCTTGCCGACGACGACCGCGTCGGGGTCGGCGGAGTCGGACTCCTCGGCGTCCATGACGTGGACGTCGTCGCCGGCGAAGGCCGCGACGTTCACCGCTCCGAGCTCCCGGACCCGGGCGACGTCGCGCTCGTCGACGAGCACCCAGTCGACGCCGGCCTCCAGGCCGGCGGTGATGCGGCGCTTCCGCGCCTCCCAGTCGCCGACCGCGTCGTCGGCCTTCAGCCAGACGGAACGTGTCATGCTCGTCGCGTCGTCTGCGAGAGTATTTAAGGTGGCGGAACCTGCCCCCGGCGGCGCTCGGTCGAGAGCCCCCGGCGCACGTCGGTAGTGACGACGACGCCTCCGAACGCTCCTCTCGCTGCGCGCGGCCCGCGGCCGAAGCGCGTCGGCGCGCTCCGCGAGCGGCCGGTCGGCCCCGTTCGAGGGCACGCCCGACAGCGGCCGATCGGCCGGACCACGCTCGACCGGCGGTGTTCGAACAAGTACCGGCCGGCGAGCCAGGTTTCTGCCGGCGACGAAGCCGAATCCTGGCGGACTGAACGGGCGAGGCACTCTCGGCGACCCCGGACGTTCGCGGCGCTATGCGCCGCGAGCTCGGAAGAGCGACGCTCTCCCGGTGACGCAAGCGGAGAGAGAGTCGTCGGCTCCCTCAGGCAGTCGGCGCTGTGCGCCGACGACAGAGAGGGATCGAAGATCCCTCAGGCAGTCGGGCGTCGCCCGACGACCGCGAGGGACCGAAGGTCCCTCGGCCGGGAGCGCCTCGACGGCGAACGGCGAGCACCGCGAGCCGTGAGCCGCGGGCAGTGAGGCGACGACTCGGAGTCGCCTCGGGCCGTGCGAGCGGGCCGTGCGAGGCGGTTCCACCGCCTCGAATTCGCGGCGCGACGCGCCGCGCATGGCCCGCGAGCAGCAGTCGAGAGCGCCGAGGGCTTTCTCGACTTGGAATTTCTCGTCCGAACACGACCGTTCGACCGGACACCACACTCATGTGTCGCGACGCGCAACTGGAAGCAGGAATGGAGGCGACGCCGGCGCTTCGATGATCCGGACCTTGCTCGCGGCCTGCTGTCTCGTCGGGCTGGTTCTCGGCGGGACCCTGGCGCCCGCGATCGGCGTCGGGACGCCGGTACCCGACCTCGGTGCCGGCGGCGCCGGCGGCGCCGGCGACGACGACGATGGCGACGGCGCCTTCGACGACGGCGACGGCGACGGTGGCGTCGGCGGCGGCGACGTCGGCGGGAACGGGTCGAACGACCTCGGCGTCGACAGCTACGGCGGCATCGCGGCCGGCGGCTACCCGAGACGGGCGACCGTCGGCGGGGCGCTGTCGCTGTCCGACCACGAGGCGTTCCGCGTCGAGAGCCCGCGCCCCCGGCGGTGGCGGCTCGGCGCCTACGCGAGTTACACCGGCGACGGCTGGGCGCGGAACGGGACGACACCGGAGCCGCTGACCGAACCGCTGTCGACGACGCTGTCCGGCCGGTCGCGGCCGCGCTACGAGGCCCGGGTCACCGCCCGCCGGCCGTTCGACGGGCTCGTCTCGCCGTGGCGGCCCGCCTTCGCGACCGCCGGCGACCGACGGGTGCTCGTCGGCGACGGACGGGCGCTGACCGTCGACGGCCGAATCGAGGCCGGCGACCGGTACACGGTGCTGACGTACGGCCGGGTGCCGCGGGAGACGGCCGCCGCGGGCGGCGACGGCGACGTCCCGCCGGCCGTCGAGCGCCGGTACACGGGGCTGCCGGAGGACACGCCGGCTCGTCTCGGCGACCGGACCGCCGAGATCACCGCCGACGCGGAGACGTCTTACGAGCGCGCCGTCGCCGTCGAGCGGTGGCTCGAGGCTAACAAGGCGTACTCGCTGGACGCCACCCACGACCGCGACGGTGACGTCGCCGACGAGTTCGTCTTCGAGATGGCCGCCGGCTACTGCCAGTACTTCGCCACCGCGATGGTCGCGATGCTCCGGAC